>NZ_CEXFHW010000062.1:0-19662 GCF_982640115.1 Quisquiliibacterium sp.
AAGGTGTGGGCGATCGCCAGTGCGAAGATGATCGCGGCGACCCAGGGCATGGCGTTGGACAAGATGGTTTCCTTCAGAAGACGATGCCGACGATCGCGGCGGTGATGCAGGTGGAGAGCAGGCCTGCCGGCACGCTGAGCATGGCCAGGCGGCCGAATTCCGTCCGGCGCTGCGCTGGCAGCATGGGGCTCAGTCCGCCCACCATGATTCCCAGGCTGCCGAAGTTCGCGAAGCCGGCGAGGGCATAGGTCATCAGCAGCCGGCTGCGTGGCGACAGGGCGTCCGCGGGCAGAGCGGCGAGGTCGGCAAAGGCCAGGAACTCGTTGAGCACGGTCTTCTTGCCCAGCAGCTGGCCGGCGGTGGCCGCCTCCGCCCAGGGCACACCGGTGAGCCAGGCCAGCGGTGCGAACAGCACGCCCAGGATGCGCTCGGCACTGAGCGGCGCGCCGGCCACCGCCGGCAGCAGGCCGAGCGCCGCGTTGACCAGCGCCACCATCGCGACGAACACCACCAGCATCGCGATGATGTTCAGGAGCAGCTGCAGCCCCTCGCTGGTGCCGCGGGCTATCGCGCCGATGGTGCTGTCGTCCTCGCGGGGCAGGCTCAGGCGCGAGCGATCGGCGGCTCGCTCGCAGGGCACCATCAGCGCGGCGACCGCGATCGCCACCGGGATGGCGATCACCGAGGCGGCCACCAGGTGGCCGAGCGCATCGGGCAGCACCGGCTTGAGCAGGCTGGCATAAAGCACGAGCACCGTGCCGGCGACGGTGGCCATGCCGCAGTTCATCACGATGAAGAGCTCTCCGCGGCTCATGCCGGCCAGCCAGGGGCGGACCACCACCGGCGCTTCCACCATGCCGACGAAGACATTGGCCGCCGCCGACATGCCGGCCGCGCCACCAATGCCCAGCGTGCGCTCCAGCAGCCAGGCAAATCCGCCCACCAGCCGGCCCATCAGCCCCCAGTGGAAGAGCAGCGCCGACAGCGCTGACACCACCAGCACCAGCGGCAGCGCCTGGGCAGCCAGCACGAAGCTGGAGCCCGTGCCCGAGGGCTGGAAGGGCAGGGGTGCGCCGCCAAGGTAGCCGAAGACCATGGCCGTGCCGGCAGCGGTGGCCGCCTGCAGCGCGTCGAGCGCGGCGTTCAGCCGCGCCAGCACGGTGCCCACGCCCGGCAGCCAGCGCAGGAGGGCCGCAAGTGCCAGGGCGAGCCCCAGGCCGGCCCAGACCGGGCGCCAGGCGACGACGCGCCGGCGCTCGCCGATCGCCCAGGCCAGGGCCAGCATGATGAGGATGCCGATCAGAGGGTGCAGTCGGTCCATTGCGCGAATCCGCGACACAGGGCGAGCCCCTTGCCGCATGGGACGATCGCCGCGATGACCGGCATCCTACCCGGACGGTCAACCTCAGCCGACGGATGGCCATGGCAGCGGCTGGCGCCATTCATCCCGCCGGGGATAAAGTCCATGACAGCTCCTCAAGTTTCGCGGCTTGCTGCCGTTGTCCGGTCATGTTCGCAAGTCGCTCCTGGAAGTCGGTGCGGTCCGACCCTCAGGCTTTAGCCTCGGGAACCGGCCGCTCGCCATTCCGGCTGATGCGCTACTTCGCCCTGGCCAGCCTCCTGGGCGTCACGGTGGTCACCGTCGGCCTGATCTGGACCTACCGCGACCTCACCGAAGAGAACCTGGTCCGGCACGAGAACCGGGCCAATGCCAATCTCACCCGGCTGTTCGCCACCGAGGTCTGGGCGCGCTATCGCGCGCTGGTGCTGGCGCCCGCCGGGCGCAGCCGCGACGAACTGCTTGCCCATCCCCTGCAGGCGCCGCTGCGTGCCGAGGTGCTCGACAGGATGGCCCGCCTTCAGGTGGCCAAGGTCAAGATCTACAGCGTCGATGGCATCACCGTCTTCTCCACCGAGGAGCGCCAGATCGGCGAGGACAAGTCCGGCAATGCGGGCTTTCTCGCCGCCCGCCGCGGCGAGGTTTCCAGCCTGATCACCTTCCGGGATCGCTTTGACGCGTTCGAGGGCGTCATCAGCAACCGCAGCCTGATCTCCACCTACATCCCCGTCATGGCCGCCGGCACCGATCAGGTCGAGGGTGTGTTCGAGGTCTATTCCGATGTCACCGAGATGCTGGCCCAGCAGAACGAGGCCCAGTGGCGAGTGGCCGGGGTGGTGCTGGCCCTGCTCGGTCTGCTCTATGTCTTTCTCTCGGGCGTGGTCGGCAAGGCCGATCGCACCATCTCGCGGCAGGACCAGGAGCGCACCCAGCGCGAGGCCCGCATGCGCCATGAGGCCTATCACGACGCGCTGACCGGCCTGCCCAACCGCGCCTACTTCATGGAGCGCATCCAGGAGTCGATCGAGCAGTCCTTGCGTGCGGGGCAGTCCGGGGCGCTGATGTTCATCGATCTCGACCGTTTCAAGATCGTCAACGACAGTCTGGGCCACGACAGCGGCGACCGGCTCCTGCGCGAGGCGTCCTCGCGCATCCAGGGCTGCCTGCGCGACAGCGATGTGCTGTTCCGAATGGGCGGTGATGAATTCACGGTCATTCTGCCGAGCATCGCCGTTCCCGAGGACGCCGGTGTCATCGCGCGGCGCATCCGCAATGCGATCGCGCGTTCGGTACGTCTGAACGAGCATGAAATCAGCATCGGCGCATCGATCGGGATCGCGGTCTTCCCGGCTGACGGTGACACCGTCGAGACACTCCTGCGCAATGCCGATCACGCCATGTACAGCGCCAAGGAGTCGGGGCGCGGCACGCACGCGTTCTTCCAGCCGAGCATGAACCGGCGGGCGATGGATCGCATGCGGCTGGAGGTCGAGCTCAAGCGGGGCTTCGAGCAGGGGCAGTTCGAGCTGCACTACCAGGTCCGCCATGACGCAGTCTCCGGCGAACCGGTGGCCGTCGAGGCGCTGCTGCGCTGGCAGTCGCCCACGCGCGGCATGCTGCTGCCCGAGCAGTTCCTGCCGGTGCTCGAGGAGAACGGCATGATGGCGCTCGTCGGCGAGTGGGTCCTGCGCACTGCCTGCCGGCAGCTGGCGGCCTGGCATGCCGCCGGCGCGATCGGCCTGCGGATGTCGGTCAATGTCTCGGCCCTGCAGTTGCGACGCGATGGCTTCATCGAGTCCCTGCAAAGGGTGCTGCGCGAGAGCCGCGTCGGTGCTGCCTGCCTCGAGATCGAACTCCACGAGTCTCTGCTGGCGGGGCGTGATCCCGACTTCCTGGTCCGTGTGGGGCAGATCAAGCAGCTCGGGGTGCGGGTGTCGATCGATGACTTCGGCGCGGGTCAGTCCTCGCTGCAGCACCTGCGTGAACTCGACGTGGATTTCCTCAAGCTCGACCGGTCGGTCGTGTCGGACATCGCGGCCGGCGGCCGGGGTCAGGCGATCGGCTCGGCCCTGGTGGGGATCGCCCGCGCGCTGGGCATCGAGGTGGTGGCCGAGGGGGTCGAGACCGAAGCCCAGGCGCGCATCTGTCTCGGCCTGGGCTGCCGCGAGTTGCAGGGCCGTCTGTTCGCCGGCGAGATGCCCGCCGACGAGGTGGCCACCCTCCTGACGCAACGCCGCAAGCTGGGCGGGATCTCCGGTGGGCTTTCTCCGGTGACACCGGCGGGCTGAGGCCTGGCCGCAAGCCGGGGGCCGACGTGGTTCAGCGTCCTGGCTTGACCCACCGGAAAACCTGCATCGGCGGCAGGTTGCGCCACTCCCTGAGCGTCTCGGGCGCACCGAGGTGCGGCCTGAGGTAATCCGCCACCCGTGGTCGAAACTGATAGGCCACGAATCGGCCGCCTGGCGCGAGGCAGGACGCGATGGCGTCGGCGATGCGTGCTGCGGTCTGGGGCGGGATCGTCGAGAACGGAATGCCCGAGACCACCACATCAGGTGCCGGCAAGTGCGACTGTGCCAGGTGCGCGATCAGCGAGTCGGCGCTTCCGGCCTGGACGATGAGCCGGGGGTCGGCAATCTGCCGGTGCAGCCGGGCGCAGAACCCGGGGTTCAGTTCGATGGCCAGCAACCGCGCCCCGGGCGGCATGCCGCGCAGCAGTGCCCGGGTGGTGCCGCCGGTGCCGGGGCCGAGTTCGACCACGCAGCCGGCCCGGGAAAGGTCGGCCGCCCGGACCACCTGCTGCTCGAGAAAGCGCGAACTCGGCGCCACCGAGGCGACTTCCAGCGGGCGGGCGAGAAAGCCGCGCAGGAAGGCGGCGCCATCGCGGATCGGCGCTTCGGGTCGGCCTCGGGCGGGGCTGTTCCCGGTGTCGGCGTCACGGGTGGGGCGGGCATCCGCGATGGCCGCGTCGGGCTTGTTCATCAGGTTGGACACACGCATGGCCTCCGGTTCGTCTGCGCTCGCGGTCAACACCGTGCGGCGACCGAACCGGCGTTGGGCGTGGCAGATCGGGGATCCTGACAGCGTGGTCAGCGACCAGGCGTTGAGGTGTGTCACCGCCAAGGGAAAAGGCGGCCGGGCTGGCCCCTTGGCTGTTGACCGCCTTGGCTGTTGACCGCCTTGCTGCTGACCGCCTTGCCGCTGACCACGTTGTGTCTGACCGCCCCGGTCGCAGGCGTCTGCGACGCTGACCGCAGCAGCGTGCGGTCGGTGGTGCACCGATCGGTGGTGCGCCTCTGGAGGCTGTGTGGCGGCGGCGCGCAGGATGGCGCCGCGTGATGTTGGTAGGCCGTGCTGGATTCGAACCAGCGACCAACGGATTAAAAGTCCGCTGCTCTACCAGCTGAGCTAACGACCCGAAGCCTTAGATTCTACAATTTCCCGAATGCCCGGTCAAACCGTATGGCTCACGGCATGCGTTCGACGCGCCACATCTGGTATTTAAGCCCCGCCCAGCCGCCGGCCATGATGGCAGCCAGCGTGAGCATCGAGCCCACCGCCAGGGTGGAGATGCCTGACAGGCCCTGGCCGACGGTGCAGCCCAGCGCGGTCACGCCGCCCACGCCCATGAGGGCCCCGCCCACGAGGTGATTGGCGGTGTCTTCGGTGCCGTGGAAGCCCTCCCAGCGAAACTGTCGGCTGAGCAGGGCATGCAGGAGCGAGCCGGCGAACAGACCGAGCACGGCCACGATGCCCAGGGTGAGCACCCGGCTGCGATCGCTCCAGAGCATGACGAGTTCGAGCGTGTAGGCAACCGGTGCCACGAAGCTCAGGGACTCCAGTCGTCCCGAGTTGGTGCCGAGGAACTTTTCCTCGAGGGTGTCGGGGGCTTCAGCGACATAGCCGAGCATGCCGCTGATCGCCCACACCGCCACCACCGCCAGGCCGGCGCCGAGCGCGCCGATGATCGGCTCGCCACGGCGGAAGTCGCGACCGGCCAGGGCGAAGGCAAGCAGCGCCGCGCCCAGGCCCAGACCCAGGCCCAGCCGCAGGCCGGGCAGCGCGGCCGCATCGCCACCGGCCAGCAGCCGGGGGAGATCCTGGCCGTGGCTCAGATCAAGCGCCGCCTTGTCGAGCACGCCTGCACGGAACACGCCGAACACGCCGCGCATGGTCATGTAGGCGAACAGCCCCATCACCAGAAACACCACCAGGCTCTTCAGCGAGCCCCCGCCGATGCGCAGCACGGTCTTGCTGCCGCAGCCCGAGGCCAGCACCATGCCGAAGCCGAACATCAGCCCGCCGACGAGGTGGGACAGCCAGGTGAGCGTGGGCGCGGTGTAGAAGCTCTTGCCGGTGTCGATCAGGCCGGCCCAGGCCAGGGTCTGCGTGCCGGCGATGGCCACGCCGATGGCGCCCAGCCACATCCGCATGCGGGTCCAGTCGCCCATGTTCACGATGTCGGCGATGGCGCCCATCGTGCAGAAGTTGCTGCGTTGCATCAGCGCGCCCAGCATCACGCACACCGCGAAGGTGGCGGCGATGACGGTGGCCTGCATGCCGGCGATGTCGGGATCCTGCATGGTTCCGGGGGCCTACTTGAGGGTGGCCAGGCGTTCCTTCGCCTGGGCCGCGGCCGGCGTGCCGGCGTGCTTCTCGATCACCGACTCCAGGGTCTTGCGCGCGCCCCGCTTGTCACCGGTCTCGACCTGGCACAGGCCGATGGTGAGCAGCGCATCGGGCACCTTGGGGTGATCGGCATGGCGGGTGATGAACTGCTGCTGTGAGCTCATGGCGGCCTTGCAGTCCTTCTGGGCGTACTGGGCATTGCCGGTCCAGTAGAGCGCCCCTGCGCCGTAGGCGCTCGCCGGCCAGCGCAGCCGCAGCGCGCTGAAGCCGGCCTGGGCGGTGGCGAAATCGCCGGCGCGCAGCGCGGTCATCGCCGCTTCGTAGCTGCGGCGCTCCTCGGGCTCGACGGTCGCGGTCTTGCCATCGATCTGGACGCTCACCGGCTCGAAGGGCTTCACCCGCGCGTCGATCTCGGCCATGGCGTCCTTCTGCCGACGCTGGGTCTGGGCGAGCTCGTTGGTCTGCACCTCGAGCTGGCCTCGCAGCCGCGCCGTTTCCTGGCGCAGCTGCTCGATCTGGTTCTGCAGCTCGAGCTGGCCGCGCGCGCTCTGCTCGAGCCGGTCCAGGCGCTGCGTGAGCGCGTCGAGTCGGGCGGTGAACTGGGTGTTGATCTGGTTGTTGAGCTCGGTGAGGCGCGCGTTGAAGTCGCGTGACTGGAGCTCCACGCGCGAGCGCAGGTCGATGATGGCGCGCCGGGCCTCGTCGTCGCCGAAGAGCGCGTGGGCCGGGGCGCTGGCCAGGGCGAGCACCGCGGCGCCGACCAGGGCTGCCAGCCACGGCAGGCCGGCGCCACGGTCGGGCAGTGCCGATGCGGGCTGCGGCAGACCGGTGGCACGGCCGGATAGGGCGAGGGCGGTGGCGCGCATCACTGATAGGCCAGGTCGGCGCGACGGTTCTCGGCCATGGCGGCGTCATCGGTGCCCGTGGCGCGCGGCTTCTCTTCGCCGAGGCTGACGGCCTCGAGCTGACCATCGGGCACGCCAATGGCAACCAGCGCCTTGCGCACCGCCTCGGCACGCTTCTGGCCGAGCGCGAGGTTGTATTCGCGGCTGCCGCGCTCGTCGGTGTTGCCCTGGATGACCACCTTGCGACCGCGGTTGGCGATGAGGTAGCGGGCATGCGCCTCGAGGGTGGCCTTGTGCTCGTCCTTGATGGTGTACTGGTCGAAGTCGAAGTAGATGCTGCGCCGGGCGAGCTGACCGGCCGGATCGTCGAGCGGATCCTTGCGGCCGACCTCGATGGGCGTGACCGCGCGCGCGCCGGGCGTTGCGCCGACATCGGCGGTGCCCGGACTGGTGCCGCCCGCAGGGGTGCTGGCGCTGCCGTCGGCGCTGCGGTTCTCGACCGGCGCACCGCTGCCGGCCTCGTCGAGCTTGACGCTGGAGCAGGCGGCAAGCGCGGCGAGCGCGGCTGCAGCGAGCAGACGACTGAGCGGGGTGATCATGGACGACCTCCGGTAGACGGCCCGTGCGCGGGCTATTGGGTGAAGGGGCCCCAGCTTGGCTCGCGGATGTCGCCGAGGCTGGAACTCAGGCGCTGCTTGACGCGACCGTCGACCGTGACCGCCATGAGCGAGTCGCGGCCGCCGGCCTGGGTGGCGAAGAGGATCCAGCGGCCGTTCGGGGCAAAGCTGGGGGATTCCTCACGACCGCCATCGGAAAGCATCTGCTCGGTGCCGCTCGCAAGGTTGCGCAGCGTGACCAGGTAGCGGCCCTCGCGACGGCTGATGTAGGCGAGCGAGCGGCCGTCGGGGCTGGGCCGCGCCGAGACCGTGTAGGGCGCGCTGAAGGTGATGCGCGTGGCCTCGCCGCCATCGATCGGCATGCGGTAGATCTGCGGCGAGCCGCCCCGGTCGGAGGTGAAGTACAGGCCTCGACCATCGGGTGAGAAGGCGGGTTCGGTGTCGATGCCGGCCGACGTGGTCAGCCGGCGCGGGCTGCCGCTGCCATCGGCATTGAGCAGGAAGACCTGCGACAGGCCTTCGCGGGTGAGCGTGACCGCCAGCGTGCGGCCATCGGGCGACCAGGCCGGTGCGCTGTTGCTGCCGCGGAAGTTGGCCACCGCCTGTCGCTGGCCGCTTGCCAGGGTGTGCACATAGACGACCGGTTTGCCGCTCTCGAAGGAGACATAGGCGAGCCGCTTGCCGTCGGGTGACCAGGCCGGCGACATCACCGGCTCGCCGGAGCGCAGCGGCGAGACGATGTTCTCGCCGTCCCAGTCGGCGACATCGAGCCGGTAGCGACCTGCGCTGCGGGAAACGAACACGATGCGGGTGGCGAAGATGCCGCGTTCGCCGGTGAGCTTTTCGTGGATCCAGTCGGCGATGCGGTGGCCGGCGTAGCGCAGGTCGGCCTCGGTGGCGACGAAGGCTTCACCCCCGAGCGGGTTGGCGCGCACGACATCATGCAGACGAAACCGGATGTCGTAGCGGCCATCGGCCAGGCGCGTGACCGAGCCGCCGGCGACCGCGTCGGCACCCTTGCCGCGCAGATCGCCGAAATCTGGGTTACCGGTCTCGGACAGCGCGGCCGCGGTGTCGACCAGACGGAAGGCGCCGCTGCGGGCGAGGTCGGCACGCACCACTGCCGCCACATCCAGCGGCACTCGGCCTTCTGCCGGGAAACGGGCGATGCTGATCGGGTACTGGGTGGCGCCGATGCCGGAGACATCAATGCGCATCTGCGCACGGGCGAGTGGCTGACCGGCCGCAAGCGCGAGGCCGGCGGCGAGCGCGCGGCGGCGGTCTGCGCGGGGGGGCGGCGCGAAGGGCTCGGTCGCGGGGTTCATCAGGTGATTATAGCCAGCGCAGTGCGCCGCTCCGTGTGCAGCGCGCCAGGGGTCGACGCAGCAAGCCCGGGCCCGGAGATCGTGCCCGCGGATCGATCATCGCGCCGCGCCCAGATCATCGCGCCGCGCCCAGATCATCGCGTAGGGGCTCAGTCATCGCGCGGGCCGTGGGCGATCGCGAGTTCGCGAGGCGCACCGGGCGGTGGGCGCGGGAGCGGATCGGAGCGACGGATGGCGCGCTCGGCGGCCTGATCCCAGGCCGGCACGCCGCTGGAGCGGGTCAGGCGCACGCCCACGATGCTGCCGTCGGGCATGACCGAGACCGCGAACTCGGCCCGGGGATTGCCGCGCAGCTCGGCCGGGATCTGGAAGACCGTGTTGCTGCGGATCAGGGAGGAGACCTTGCCACCCCAGGTGCCCAGGGCCGCGCCGCTGGCGCCACCGGTCTCGGCACCGATCGCCGCGCCGGGGCGGCCCGCCTGATCGATCAGGCGCTTGAGGTACTCGTCGCGGCTGCGGTCGGCGGCCTGGGCTTCCTGCCGGGCCTGGGCCTCCTGCCTCGCCTGGGCCTGGGCTGCCTTCTTCGTTTCCTGGGCCTTGCGCTCGTCGGCCGCCTTGCGCTCATCGGCGAGCTTGCGCGCCTGCGCCTGGGCCTTCTGCCTGGCCTGCTCCTCGCGCTCGGCGCGCTCCCGGTCGGCTCGTGCCTTCGCGGCGCGCTCCTGCTCCTGGCGCTCGCGCTCGCGGCGCTGCTGCTCGAGGGCGATGTCGACCTTGGGCAGGGCCGGCTCGGTGCGCGGTGCTGGCGCAGGCGCCACAGGCAACGGGGCGGGCAGCGGCGCGGGCGGCGGCTCGGCGACCGTCGGCGGCGGCATCCAGAGCTCGGCCTGGGCCGCCACCGGGGCGTGGGCCTGCCACTTCAGGCCAAGCAGCAGCATCACCGCGAGCAGTGCGTGCATGCCCAGCGCCATGGCCAGGGCCACGGCCTTCTCGGCTGGCCGCGCACCCGGCGGCCGCAGGGCGGCGGCACTCATCGGGTCGCGCAGCGTGGCGCTCATGGCGCGGGCTTGACCATCAGTGCGGCACGGATGTTCGCGCGCTGCAGGGCGTCGAGCAGGCCGACCACCTCGCCGTAGGGCCGTTCCTTGTCGGCGGCCACCACCACCGGCAGGCCGCTGCCGGCGGCGCCTGCGCCCAGGCGCCGGGCCTGGGCGATGAAGTCGCGGGCACCGGCCTCGGCGCGCTGCGATTCACCGGCGTTCATGGTGATCAGCGCGATGCGGCCATCCTTGCCCAGTCGCGCCTCGATGTAGGGCTCGGCCTTCTGCTGGCCGCGCCCGGCGCTGGGCAGGTCGATGGCCGCCGGCGGCAGCATGGGGGCGGTGACCATGAAGATCACCAGCAGCACCAGCATCACATCGATGTAGGGCACCACGTTGATCTCGTTGACCAGCCGGCGGCCCCGGCCGCGTCCACGCGATGGCAGGGTGGGCATGACGATGCTCCGGCTATCGGGCCTGCCGCTGCAGGATGTTCAGGAATTCATCGACGAAGGTGTCGAAGCGGGTGGAGAGGCGGTCGATGTCATGGCTGAAGCGGTTGTAGGCCACCACCGCCGGGATCGCCGCGAACAGGCCGATGGCGGTGGCCACCAGCGCCTCGGCGATGCCCGGGGCCACCGCCGCCAGCGTGGCCTGCTGCACATTGGACAGTCCGCGGAATGCGTTCATGATGCCCCACACCGTGCCGAACAGGCCGATGTAGGGGCTGACCGAGCCGGCCGAGGCAAGAAAGGCGATGCCCGCCTCGAGGCGGTCCATCTCGCGCTGATAGGCGGCGCGCATCGAGCGGCGCGCACCATCGAGCGTGGCATGGCTGTCGACCGCCTTCTGCTGGCGATTCTTCAGGAACTCGGCCATGCCCGACTCGAAGATGCGCGCCAGCGGGCCGTGCTCGCGTCGCGCGTCGCGCACCTGCTGATAGAGCGTGGTGAGGTCGCGATCCCGCCAGAAATCGGTCTCGAACTGCTCGGTCTCCTTGCGGGAGCGGCGGATGTGCAGCCACTTGCGGAAGATGGTCGTCCAGGAGGCGAGCGAGATCGACAGCAGCAGCAGCATGACCAGCTGCACCAGCAGGCTGGCATTGAGCACCAGCGACAGGATCGAGAGATCGGACTTCATCGTCAGGGGCCTTGTCGGGGAAGGGCGGTGTTCGGCGGGCTTGCCAGCCGGGCCAGCAGCCATCGCGGCAGCCCGGCCGCGCGGTGGTGTCGGGCATCGATGGCGGCCACCCGCAGCTCGGCCTGCACCAGCAGCCGGCCATCGGGCACCGACCAGGCCGACTGGCGCAGCCGCAGGCTGGCGCGGCGCGCCTCGAGCAGGCCGACATCGACCCGCAGCTCGTCATCGAGCGCGGCCGGCAGCCGGTAGTCGATGTGCATGTCTCGTACCACCAGCAGCACGCCGTCGCGTTGCGCGAGCTCGCGGTGCACCGCGCCCAGCGAGCGCAGCCAGTCGGTGCGCACGCGCTCGAAGTAGCGCAGCCAGTTGGCATGGTAGACGATGCCGCCGGCATCGGTGTCTTCGTAGTAGACCCGCAGCCGCGACTCGAACGCGGCCTCGCCCGGTGGTGCGGTGATGGCCATGCCGGCTCAGGCCGCCCCGGTGGGCAGCATCTTCCAGAGGATGATCATGACGGCACCCGCGCCGGCCGCCGAGAGCATGGCCCGCACCAGGCCGGCCCGGTGGAACTCCTCCCAGTCGAAGCGCTCGGCCATCACCACCGCCATGCCGAAGCCGCCGAGCAGGCCGCCGATGTGCGCCGCGTTGTCGATATGGCCCGAAACCACGCCCATCACCAGCGAGTAGCCCACGAAGATCAGCATCGACGAGCGCATCGACTTCACCAGCTCGGCCGGCAGCTTGTGATGCTTGGTGAAGAGCGCCGAGAGCAGCGCGCCGACCACCCCGAAGATGGCACCCGAGGCGCCCACCGACACCGAGCGGCTGGCGGCGAAGAACAGGCTGGCGAGCGAGCCGATCAGCCCGGCGCCGAGGTAGATCATCAGGAACTGGGCGTTGCCGTAGAAGCGCTCGGCCACGCGGCCGGTATCCCACAGCGCCCACATGTTGAAGGCGAGATGCACGATGCCGCCGTGCAGCAGGGTGCAGGTGAACAGTCGCCAGGGCTGCTCGAGCGTGAAGGGCAGGAAGTTGCCGCCCCAGGCCAGCAGCGAGCGGGCATCGGGCGACATCGGCGAGACACCGCCGAGCAGGTTGAGCAGCCAGACCCCGACATTCAGGCCGATGATGAGCTGCGTGACCCACAGCCGCGGCGTGGCCCGGGCCAGGCGCCAGACGAACTCCTCGGGATCGGGCCCGCCATGGTTCAGCCCGTGCTGCCCGGCGGGGTGTCCCACAGGCCGTGCGAGGCGCCCTGGCGCGGCGCGGCGACGCCGAAGTGGCGATAGGCCGCGGCCGTGGCGATCCGGCCGCGTGGCGTGCGCTGCAGGAATCCCTGCTGGATCAGGAAGGGCTCGAGCACATCCTCGATGGTCTCGCGTTCCTCGCCGATGGCGGCGGCGAGATTGTCCACGCCCACCGGCCCGCCATCGAAGCGCTCGATGACCGCCTGCAGCAGTTTGCGGTCCATGAGGTCGAAGCCGGCGCTGTCGACCTCGAGCATGCGCAGCGCGGCATCGGCGGTGGGCAGGTCGATCAGGCCGCTGGACTTCACCTCGGCGTAGTCGCGCACCCGGCGCAGCAGCCGGTTGGCGATGCGCGGCGTGCCGCGCGAGCGGCGCGCGATCTCGGCCGCACCCGGGGCATCGGCGCGGGCCTCGAGCAGGCGCGCCGAGCGGGTGACGATCGCGGCGAGCTCGTCGGCGGTGTAGAACTCCAGCCGGGCGACGATGCCGAAGCGGTCGCGCAACGGATTGGTCAGCATGCCGGCGCGGGTGGTGGCGCCCACCAGGGTGAAGGGCGCGATGTCGAGCTTGATCGAGCGCGCCGCCGGACCCTCGCCGATCATGATGTCGATCTGGTAGTCCTCGAGGGCCGGGTACAGGATCTCCTCGACCACCGGCGAGAGCCGATGGATCTCGTCGATGAACAGCACGTCGTGGCGCTCGAGGTTGGTCAGCAGCGCGGCCAGGTCGCCCGGGCGCTCGAGCACCGGGCCGCTGGTCTGGCGCAGCTTGACGCCCATCTCCTCGGCCACGATGTGCGCCAGGGTGGTCTTGCCCAGGCCGGGCGGCCCGAACAGCAGCAGGTGATCCAGCGGCTCGGCGCGGCGCCGCGCCGCGGTGATGAAGATCTCGAGCTGCTCGCGGATGCGCTGCTGGCCGATGTAGTCGTGCAGCCGGCGCGGCCGCAGCGCCCGCTCGACCACCTCCTCGTTGGGCGAGGCGGGCGTGGCGCTGATCAGGCGGTCGTGCTCGATCATGGCTTGGCCAGCAGTCGCAGCGCCTGACGGATGCCCTCCGAGACACCCACCGTCGCCGGCAGCGAGCGCACGGCGGCGGCGGCCTCGCGCTCGGAGTAGCCCAGCGCCAGCAGCGCGCGCAGCACATCGGTGTTGCCGGTCGCGGCGCCACCGTCGGTCTGGCCGGCCTGCGCGAGCTCCGGCGCGAGCCGTCCCTTGAGCTCGAGCATCAGGCGCTCGGCGGTCTTCTTGCCGATGCCCGGCACGCGGGTGAGTCGCGCGCTTTCCTGCAGGGCGACTGCCTGGGCGAGCTCGGCCACCGACAGGCCCGAGAGCACCGACAGCGCGGTGCGCGGCCCCACGCCACTGATGCGCACCAGCTGGCGGAAGGCGTCGCGTTCTGCGGTGGTGAGAAAGCCGTAGAGCAGGTGCGCGTCCTCGCGCACCACCGGGTGGATGAGCAGCACCACGGGCTGGCCCAGGCCGGGCAGGTCGTAGAAGGTGCTCATCGGCACGTCGACCTCGTAGCCCACGCCGCCGACATCGATCAGCACGGTGGGCGGGGACTTCTCGAGCAGGGTTCCGGACAGACGGCCGATCATTGCGGCTAGCTTACACCAGCGGCCCCGGCGGGCCAGGGTCGGCCGACGGGGCGGGCGCGCCCGCCACCGCGGCGTCTGGCGACGCGGCGCCCGCGTTCGCCGGGCCTGCACCGGCCGCCTGCTCGCGATAGCGGTCCTTGAGCAGCCGCTTGTAGAGCTTGCCGGTGGGCAGCCGCGGCATGGCATCGATGAAGTCGATGGAGCGCGGCACCATGTAGCGCGCCACCCGCTCACGGGTGAAGGCGAGCAGTTCCTGGGCGAGCGCCTCGCTGGCGCGCACCCCGGGCGCCGGCTCGATGATCGCCTTGACTGCCTCGCCCATCTCGGGGTCGGGCACACCGATCACCGCCACATCGGCCACCGCCGGGTGCATCACCAGCGCGTTCTCGATCGCCTGCGGGTAGATGTTGACCCCGCCCGAGATGATCATGAAGGCGCTGCGGTCGGTGAGGTAGAGATAGCCCTCGCCGTCGGCATAGCCGATGTCGCCCACCGTGGTCCAGGTGGGATGCACCGGGTGGGCCGCGGCGCGCGTGGCCTCGGGCGACTGGTGGTACGCGAAGGGCACCTCGTCGCGCTCGAAGTAGACCAGGCCGGCCTCGCCGGGCGGCAGCTCGCGCCCGGTCTCGTCGCAGATCCGCAGGGTGCCCAGGATGGCCTTGCCCACCGAGCCGGGGTGCGCCAGCCACTCGGTGCTGCTGATCGCGGTCACGCCGTTGCCTTCGCTGGCACCGTAGTACTCCTCGATGATCGGGCCCCACCAGTCGATCATCTGGCGCTTCACATCCACCGGGCAGGGCGCGGCGGCATGGATGGCCACCCGGTGGCTGGAGAGGTCGTGGGCGCGCCGCTGCGCCTCGTCGAGCTTGAGCATGCGCACGAACATGGTCGGCACCCACTGGCTGTGGGTGACGCGGTGGCGCTCGATCAGCGCCAGCGCCTGTTGCGGATCGAAGCGCTCCATCATGACCACGGTGCCGCCCAGGAACTGCACCGACTGGCAGTAGCCCAGCGGCGCGGCGTGGTAGAGCGGCGCCGGCGACAGGTACACCGTGTCGGCCGACAGCCCGTAGCCGGCGAGCTGGCGCAGCCGTGCCGCGTTCAGGCCCTCGGTGACCCGCCCGCCCTGCTGGGCGCGGATGATGCCCTTGGGCCGGCCGGTGGTGCCCGAGCTGTAGAACATGGTCGCGCCCATCCACTCGTCGGCCAGGCGTTCGGCGCGATGCGCCGCGATCGCCGGCTCATAGGGCTCCCAGCCGGGGATCACGCCGTCCACCATGAGGCGCAGCGGGCAGCCCGGCATGCGCTTGTCCAGGCCCGCGGCGAGCTCGCGCATGGCGAGCGAGCTCACCACGGCGCGCGCCTGGCTGTCGTTGATGATGTAGGCGGCCTCGTCGGCGGTCAGGTAGCGGTTGACCGGCGCGATCAGCAGGCCCGAGCGCAGCGCCGCCCAGCACACCTCGAGGTAGCGCAGGTTGTTCTCCATGACGATCGCGATCCGGTCGCCGCGCCGCAGGCCTGCGGCGTGCAGGCACTGGGCCAGGCGGTTGGAGCGCTCGTCGAGTTCGCGGTAGCTGACCACCGCGCCGGTGCTGCCATTGATCAGCGCCGGCTTGTCGGGATGCAGGCGCGCATGGTCGCCGAGATAGCGCGGCGGCGCGGTCGGGGTGTCGGACATGGCAGGTGTCTCCGGAGGATGCCGGTCAGCGCATGCGGCCGCGGCGGATGCCGCCGCCGGCGCGCCGGCCGGTGGTGCCGAGGTGGGCGGCCGCGGCTGCGGTCATGGTCGCGGCGTGGGCATGGCAGATCGCGCAGGCCAGGGCATCGGCCGCATCGGGTGAGGGCGTGCCGGGCAGGGCGAGCAGACGCTGCACCATGGCCTGCACCTGCGGCTTGCCGGCCCGACCGCTGCCGGCCACGGCCTGCTTGACCTGCAGCGCGGTGTACTCGTGCACCGGCAGCCCGGCGCTGACCAGGGCGGCCACGGCCGCGCCGCGGGCCTGCCCGAGCAGCAGCGTGGACTGCGGGTTGACATTGACGAACACGATCTCCACCACCGCCACGCTAGGCTGGTACTGGGCAAGCACCTCGCGCAGGCCGTTGTGGATGATGCCCAGCCGAGGCGGCAGGGCGCCCGCGCCCACCCGGATGACCCCGCTGGCCACATAGCGCAGGCCGCCGGGATGCGCGTCGATCACGCCGAAGCCCGTGAGCCGCAGGCCGGGATCGACCCCGAGCACTCTCACGACACGGCCATGGACGCGGCGGGGCTCAGTGGCGGAAGTGGCGCACGCCGGTGAACACCATGGCCACGCCGAGTTCGTCGGCGGCGGCGATCACCTCGTTGTCGCGCATCGAGCCGCCCGGCTGGATGATGCACACCGCGCCAGCATCGACCACCACATCGAGCCCGTCGCGGAAGGGGAAAAAGGCATCAGAGGCCACTGCCGAGCCGACCAGCGAGAGCCGGGCATGGCCGGCCTTGATGGCGGCGATGCGGGCGGAGTCGATGCGGCTCATCTGACCCGCGCCCACGCCCACGGTGCGCCCGTTGGCGCAGAACACGATCGCATTGGACTTCACATACTGCGCCACCCGCCAGGCGAAGAGCAGGTCCTGCAGTTGCTGCGCGTTGGGTGCAAGACGGGTCACCACCCGCAGGTCGGACAGGGCGAGCCGGTGCTCGTCGGGCGACTGCACCAGCAGGCCGCCACCCACCCGTTTGAGGTCGAACCGGTTGGTCTCGCGGGCGATCGGGATCTCGAGCACCCGCACATTCTGCTTGGTGGCGAAAACCGCGCGGGCCGCCTCGTCGAAACCGGGCGCGATCAGCACCTCGACGAACTGGCCGGCCACCTGCTGCGCGGTGGCGGCGTCGAGCGGCCGGTTGAAGGCGATGATGCCGCCGAAGGCCGAGGTGGGGTCGGTCTCGAAGGCCTTGCGGTAGGCCTCGAGGCAATCGGCGCCCAGCGCAACACCGCAGGGGTTGGCGTGCTTGACGATCACGCAGGCCGGCTCGGGGAACTGCTTGACGCACTCCCAGGCGGCATCGGCATCGGCGATGTTGTTGTAGGACAGCTCCTTGCCCTGCAGCTGCCGGTAGCTGGCCAGACCGCCCTCGACCGGCTGCGCGTCCTGATAGAAGGCGGCGCTCTGGTGGGGGTTCTCGCCGTAGCGCAGCGGCTGGCGCATCACCCACTGCTGGGTGAAGACCTCCGGGTGCGCGGCCTGGCTGCCATCGGCCTGGCGGGCGCTCAGCCAGTTGGCGATCGCGCCGTCATAGCGGGCGGTGTGCGCGAAGACCTTGCGGGCCAGCCGCAGGCGGGTGGCCTCGTCGACCCCGCCATGCAGACCGATCTGCGCGAGCGTGTCGGCGTAATCGGCCGGATCGACCAGCACCGCGACCCCACCATGGTTCTTGGCCGCTGCCCGCAACATGGCCGGACCGCCGATGTCGATGTTCTCGATCGCGTCCTCGAGGCTGCAGTCGGGCCGCGCCACGGTCTGCTCGAAGGGATAGAGGTTGACCGCGAGCAGGTCGATGGTGGGGATGTCGTGCTCGCGCAGCGCCGCCATGTGCTCGGGCAGATCGCGTCGGGCAAGCAGGCCGCCATGCACCCGCGGGTGCAGGGTCTTGACCCGGCCGTCGAGCATCTCTGGAAAGCCGGTATGCGCCGAGACCTCGGTCACCGCGATGCCTTCGCGGGCGAGCAGGGCCGCAGTGCCGCCGGTGGAGAGTATCTGGACGCCCAGCGCGGACAGCGCGCGGGCGAACTCGACGATGCCGGTCTTGTCTGAGACGCTGATCAGCGCCCGCTTCACCTGATGATTCATAGCATGCCGTGCAGCTGGAGTTTCTTGCGCAGCGTGTTGCGGTTGATGCCGAGCATCTCGCTGGCGCGCATCTGGTTGCCCTGGGCCTGGCGCATCACCACCTCGAGCATGGGCCGTTCGGCGGCCCGGATGACCATGTCGTAGATGGCCCCGGCCGGCGTGCCCTCGAGGTCGCGGAAGTACTTCTCCAGACTGCGGGTGACCGCTTCGTCGATGGATTGCTGCCGGGTCATGCCATCTCCAGGGTGGCCTCGGCCGGCACGGCGGCCGACCCGGGCTCCGGGTTGTCGAGCCGTGATGGCGGCTCGCTCAGGAATGCATCGAGCGCGGCGAGCTGCGCCCGGGGCTGCTCCAGCGCGTTGAAGTCGGCCCGGCGCTGCGCCCAGCCCGGCATGCCGGCGAGGTACCAGCCGACATGCTTGCGCGCGGTGCGCACGCCGGTGTGCTCGCCGTAGAACGCGTAGTGCTCCACGAGATGGCCCAGGAGCCGCTCACGGATCTCGGCGCGGCCGGGAGGCGGCAGCAGATTGCCGGTGGCGAGGTAGTGGGCGATCTCGCGGAAGATCCAGGGTCGGCCCTGCGCAGCCCGGCCGATCATCACCGCGTCGGCGCCGGTGGCGCGCAGGACCTCGCGCGCGCGCTGCGGCGTGGTGATGTCGCCGTTGGCCACCAGCGGGATGCGCACCGCCTGACGGATGGCCGCGATGGTGTCGTACTCGGCCTGGCCGGCATAGCCGCAGGCGCGGGTTCTGCCGTGGATGGTGATCATGGCCACGCCGAGGTCTTCAAGGCGGCGGGCGAGCAGCGGCGCATTGCGCCGCCCGGGGTGGGGGCCGGTGCGCATCTTGACGGTGACCGGCACCGGCACGGCGGCCACCACCGCAGCAACGATGGCCAGCGCGAGGGGTTCGTCGGCCATCAGGGCCGAGCCGGCCATCACCTGGCACACCTTGCGTGCCGGACAACCCATGTTGATGTCGATCACCTGGGCGCCGCGCTCGACGTTGTAGCGCGCGGCCTGCGCCATGAAGGCGGGGTCGGCCCCGGCGATCTGCACGGCGCGCGGTTCGGCCTCGCCGGCGTGATCGGTGCGCCGCTGCGTCTTGACGCTGTCGCGCAGGCGCGGATCGGAGGCGGCCATCTCGGACACCGCATAGCCCGCGCCGAGTTCGCGGCAAAGGCGCCGGAAGGGGCGATCGGTGACCCCGGCCATCGGCGCGACGAACACGGGGTTCGGCAGCGTGTAGGGACCGAGTTGCATGGCGGGGTGCGGGCTCCGTGGGTTCGGTGAACCGGCTGTCGCCGGCGCCCCGTCGCTTCAAGGGATGGCGATTCTAGCCAAATTCACCGGGGCCAAGAAATTCGCGCCGCAGCATCGGCGTTTCGGTCCGAGCGTGCGTGGCACTGCGCATCAAGGCTGGCCAGACGCTGCGGCGTGCCCACATCGACCCACTGCCCGGCGTGATGCTCGGCGCCGATCCTGCCGGCGTCGATCAGGGCGTCGAGGATCGGCCGCAGCCGCTGCCGCTGGCCAGGCGCGAGCGCCGAGAACACCTCGGGCCGGTACACCGCGATGCCGCTGAAGGTGAGGCTCGCGCCGGCACGGTGCCGCAGGCGGCCGTCCTGCAGGCTGAAGTCGCCTTCGGGATGCTCGGCCGGGTTGTCGACCAGCACGCACCAGGCCAGGAGCGCGCCCGCCTGCATCTGTGCCGCGATGGTGACGGCCCGGCCGAAGTCGAAGTCGGTGAAGACGTCGCCATTGACCACCAGGAAGGGCTCGTGGCCGAGCAGGGGCAGCGCGTGGGCGATGCCCCCGGCGGTTTCGAGCGCCGTGCCCTCGGGGCTGTGGCGGATGCGCAGGCCCCAGCGTGTGCCGTCGCCCAGCGCCTGTTCGATCTGCTGGCCAAGATGCGCGTTGTTGACCACCACCTCGTGCACGCCGGCCGCGGCCAGCCGCTGCAGGTGCCACTCGATCAGGGGTCGCCCGCCCACCGGCAGCAGCGGCTTGGGGCAGGTGTCGGTGAGCGGGCGCAGCCGTTCGCCGCGGCCGGCCGC
>NZ_CEXFHW010000063.1:0-19619 GCF_982640115.1 Quisquiliibacterium sp.
CCGCCCGGAGACACCATGACCGCATCCACCCGCGCCCTGTTCCAGCCCTTGTCGGCCGGCCCCCTGCAGCTTGCCAACCGCCTGGTGATGGCGCCGATGACCCGCTCCTTCGCACCCGAGGGGGTGCCCACCGACGCCACCGCAGCGTATTACGCGCGCCGGGCGGCGCACGACGTGGGCCTGATCATCACCGAGGGCACGCTGGTCGAGCGTCCGGCTGCGGGCAACGACCCGGCGGTGCCGCGCTTCTACGGCGAAGATGCGCTGGCCGGCTGGGGCCGGGTGGTTCAGGCGGTGAAGGCCGAGGGCGGGCGGATCTGGCCGCAACTCTGGCATGTGGGCGCGCTGCGCAGCGCGAGCAATCCCTGGCGGCCGTCGGCGCCCTTCGAGAGCCCTTCCGGCGTGAGCAAGCCCGGCCGCGAGTCGGGCGTGGCCATGACCGAGGCCGATGTCGCCGACACCATTGCCGCCTTCGCGCGCGCCGCGGGCGATGCCATGCGCCTGGGCTTCGACGGCATCGAGCTGCACGGCGCGCACGGTTACCTGATCGACCAGTTCTTCTGGGGCGGCACCAACCAGCGCGGCGACCGCTGGGGCGGTGCCACCCTGGCCGAGCGCAGCCGCTTCGCCGCCGAGGTGATCGCCGCCGCCCGCCGGGCCACCTCGCCCGACTTCCCGATCGCCATCCGGCTGTCGCAGTGGAAGCAGCAGGACTTCCCGGCCCGCCTCGCGCTCAGCCCGCAGGAGATGGAGAGCTGGCTGCGCCCGCTGGTCGATGCCGGCGTCGATGTGCTGCACTGCTCGCAGCGGCGCTTCTGGGAGCCCGAGTTCGAGGGCAGCGACCTCAACTTCGCCGGCTGGGCGAAGAAGCTCACCGGCCTGACCACCATCACCGTGGGTTCGGTCGGCCTGAGCGGCGAGTTCGTCGCGGCCTTCGGCGGCGAAGTCTCCCAGCCGGCCTCGCTCGACGAGCTGCTGCGCCGGCTCGAGCGCGGCGACTTCGATCTGGTGGCGGTGGGCCGCGCCCTGATCTCCGACCCGGCCTGGGGCACCAAGGTCAGGGAAGGCCGCTTTGACGAGATGGGCAATTACACTCGCGAAGCGCTGGCCACGCTCTACTGAAAAACGCCTGGCCCCATTTCAATCCCCCCGCATCCGGAGCTTTCCATGGACGAGCATTCCATTCGCGCGCTGGTCGAGCAGGTTCGTGACGGTCGGCTGGAGCGCCGGCAATTCATCGCCCGGATGGTGGGCCTGGGCCTGACCGCGCCAGGCGCCGCGATGATCCTGATGCACCACGGCATTGCCCAGGCCCAGACCGCGCTGCCCTACAAGCCCACCCGCCGTGGCGGCGGCGGGCCGCTGAAGCTGCTGTGGTGGCAGGGGCCCGTGCACCTGAACCCCCACTGGGCCACCGGCACCAAGGAGCAGGAGGGCTCGCGCATCTTCTACGAGCCCCTCGCCTCCTGGGACGCCGAGGGCAATCTGATGCCGGTGCTCGCCGCCGAAGTGCCCAGCCGCGAGAACGGCGGCCTGTCCGCCGATGGCCGTTCGGTCACCTGGAAGCTCAAGCGTGGCGTCACCTGGCACGACGGTCAGCCCTTCAGCGCCGATGATGTGCTGTTCAACTGGGAGTTCTGCAAGGATCCGGCCACCGCGGCCAGCAACATCGCCACCTACCGCGACATCCAGGTCGCGAAGATCGATTCGCATACCGTGCGGGTCACCTTCCCCAAGCCCACGCCCTTCTGGGCCGAGCCCTTCGTGGGCAGCGCCGGTCTGATCCTGCCCAGGCACGTGTTCGGGCCCTTCATCGGTGCCAAGTCGCGCGAGGCGCCGGCCAACCTGCGGCCGGTAGGCACCGGTCCCTACCGCATCCGCGAATTCCGCCCGGGCGACCTGATCCTGGCCGATGCCAACCCCAACTACCACATCGCCAATCGGCCGCACTTCGACTCGCTCGAGATGAAGGGCGGCGGCGACGCCATCTCGGCGGCGCGCGCGGTGCTGCAGACCGGCGAGTACGACTACGCCTGGAACCTGCAGGTCGAGGATGAGATCCTCAAGCGCCTGGAGGCCGCGGGCCGCGGCAAGGTGAACATCGTGGTTGGCGGCAACATCGAGTTCATCATGCTCAACCCGACCGATCCCTTCAACGAGGTCGACGGCGAGCGTGCCAGCATCAAGAGCAGGCATCCGGCCTTCCAGGACAAGGCGGTGCGCGATGCCATGGCGCTGCTGGTCGACCGCAAGGGCGTGCAGGACTTCATCTATGGCCGCACCGGGGTGGCCACCGCCAACTTCCTGAACAACCCGGCACGCGTGCGCAGCCCGAACATGAAGTTCGAGTTCAATGTCGACAAGGCCAACCAGATGCTCGATGCGGCGGGCTGGCGCCGCGGCGCCGATGGCATCCGCGCCAAGGGTGGTGCCCGGCTGAAGTTCGTCTTCCAGACCTCGGTCAACCAGCCGCGCCAGAAGACCCAGGCGATCATCAAGGATGCCTGCGCCAAGGCCGGCATCGAGCTCGAGCTCAAGAGCGTGACCGCCTCGGTGTTCTTCGGCGGCGACTTCGCCAACCCGGACACCTACCAGAAGTTCTGGGCGGACATGCAGATGTTCACCACCACCATGACCCAGCCCGACCCGCAGATCTTCATGGAGCAGTACTGTTCCTGGGAGGTCGCGCAGAAGGCCAACAAGTGGGCGGGTCGCAACATCTGCCGCTGGCGCAACGACGACTACGACAAGGCCCATCAGGCGGCGCAGGCCGAGCTCGATCCGGTCAAGCGCGCCGCGCTGTTCATCCGCATGAACGATCTGGTCTGCAACGACCACCACATCATCCCGGTGGTGTTCCGGCCGCGCACATCGGCCGCCGGTTCGCGGTTGACCGCCCACCTCTCGGGTTGGGACAACGACCTCTGGGCGCTGGCCCACTGGTACCGGGAAGGCTGAGCCCCGTCACCGGACTGTCGCGTGGGCGCCTACCTTCTTCGCCGGCTGCTGGTCGCCCTGCCCAGCCTGCTGGGCATCAGCCTGGTGCTGTTCACGGTGCTGGCGCTGGCGCCCGGCGATCCTTTCGAGGAGCTGGCCACCAACCCGAATGTGCCCCCGGAGGTGCGCCTGCGCCTGCGCGAGCAGCTCGGGCTCGATGACCCGGTCTGGCAGCGCTACCTGCACTGGCTGGGGTCCATGCTGCGTGGCGACTGGGGCTTTTCCTTCGTCAGCCGCATCGATGTCGACACCCTGATCCTGCAGCGGCTGCCGGTCACGGTGGCGGTGATCGGCGCCTCGCAGCTGCTGGCGCTGCTGGTGGCGGTGCCGGTGGGCGTGCTGGCCGCGGTACGCCCCTACTCCTGGTTCGACCGCATCGCGAGCACCGTCGCCTTCATCGGCTTCTCGCTGCCCACCTTCTTCACCGGGGTGCTGTTCATCCTGCTGTTTTCCATCCACCTCGGCTGGCTGCCCTTCGTCTATCGCACCGACATCGCCGCCACCGGCTGGCAGTGGTGGTGGGAGCAGATCCGCCAGTCGATCATGCCCGTCATGGTGCTGGGCCTGTTCCAGGCCGCGAGCTGGATGCGCTATGTGCGCTCGGCCGTGCTCGATGTGATCCGCCTTGACTACGTCACCACCGCCCGCAGCAAGGGCCTGGGCGAGCAGGTGGTGGTGCTCAAGCATGTGGTGCGCAATGCGCTGATTCCGGTGGTCACCCTGGTGGCGCTGCAGATGCCCGCGGTGTTCGGCGGCGCGATCGTCACCGAGCAGATCTTCCGCATCCCGGGCATCGGCTCGCTGCTGATCGACGCCATCCTGCGCAACGACACGCCGGTGATCATGGCGGTGACCTTCGTGTTCAGCTGCCTGGTCATCTTCTTCAACATCCTCGCCGACATCCTGTATGGCTGGCTCGACCCCCGCATCAGCTACCGCTGAGGGCCGCGCGCCGGCGCCCGACTCGCCCTGGCGGGAGGCCTGGCGGCGCTTTCGCCGCCACCGGCTGGCCTACTGGAGCCTGTGGGTGCTCGGCCTGCTGGTGCTCGCGGTGCTGGTCGGCCCGTTCTTCTACACCGTCGGCATCGCCGACATCGACTTCAAGGCGCGCCTTGCGCCGCCCAGTGCCAGCCATCCGATGGGCACCGACGACCTCGGCCGCGACCTGCTCGCGCGCATGCTCTATGGCGGGCGCATCTCGCTCGCGGTGGGCCTGTCGGCGATGCTCATGGCGATCACCGTCGGTGTGCTGATCGGCGCCCTGGCGGGCATCTCGCGCGGCTGGGTCGATGCTGCGCTGATGTGGGTCACCGACCTGTTCCTCAGCCTGCCGCAGCTGCCCTTGCTGCTGCTGCTGATCTTCCTGTTCCGCGAGAGCCTCAAGGCGATGTTCGGCCTCGAGGTGGGCATCTTCATCCTGATCGTCGCGGTGATCGGCGGTTTCCGCTGGATGCCGGTGGCGCGGCTGGTGCGGGCGCAGTTCTTCAGCCTGCGCGAGAAGGAGTTCGTCGAGGCGGCGCGCGCGCTCGGGGCCTCGGTGCCGCGTCAGGTGGTGCGCCACATCCTGCCCAACAGCCTGGGGCCGGTGATCGTGGCCGCCACCATCGATGTGGCCGCGGCGATCATCGCCGAGTCCACGCTCTCCTTCCTGGGCCTGGGCTTTCCGCCCGACATTCCCACCTGGGGCCGCATCCTGTACGACGGTCGCGACTACATGGACATCGCCGTGCACTGGGCGCTGTTCCCGGGGCTGGCGATCTTCCTCACGGTGCTGACCATCAACTTCATCGGCGACGGACTGCGCGATGCGCTCGATCCGCGCCGGGTGCTCTGAGGGCCCGCCGTGCCGCTGCTGCAGATCCGCGACCTGAAGGTGCACTTCGCCACCGACCACGGCTGGCTGCATGCGGTCGATGGTGTCGACCTCGACATCGCCGCGGGCGAGACCCTGGGCGTGGTTGGCGAGTCGGGCTGCGGCAAGAGCGTCACCGCCAAGACCGTGCTCAAGCTGATCGACATGCCGCCCGGTCGCATCGTCGGCGGGCAGGTGCTCTGGCAGGGCAGGGATCTGGTGCCGCTGCACGCCAGCGAGATGGACCGCATCCGTGCCCGCGAGATCGCGATCGTCTTCCAGGAGCCGATGACCAGCCTCAACCCGGTGTTCACGGTGGGTGAGCAGATCGCCGAGTCGGTGCGCCGGCATGAGGGCCTGTCGCGCCGCGACGCGCGCGACCGCGCCATCGAGATGCTGCGCCGGGTGCGCATTCCCAATCCCGAGCGGCGGGTGGCCGACTATCCGCACCAGTTCTCGGGCGGCATGCGCCAGCGGGTGATGATCGCGATCGCCCTGGCTTGCAACCCGAAGCTGCTGATTGCCGACGAGCCGACCACCGCGCTCGATGTGACCATCCAGGCGCAGATCCTCGATCTGCTCGCCGAGCTCAAGGCCGAACTTGGCATGGCGGTGCTGCTGATCACCCACGCCATGGGCGTGGTGGCCGAGGTCGCCCAGCGGGTGGTGGTGATGTATGCCGGCAAGGTGGTCGAGGAGGCGCCGGTCGAGGCGCTCTTCGCCACGCCGCGGCATCCCTACACCCGGGGGTTGATCCGCTCCATCCCGCGCATCGATCTGGCCGCTGTGCACAAGACCCGGCTCGAGGCGATTCCCGGCACCGTGCCCCGGCTGATCGAGCCCGCGCCGGGCTGCCGCTTTGCGGGGCGCTGCCGCCATGCGGTCGCGCGCTGCGCGGCCGAGACCCCGGTGCTGCGCGAGATCGCGCCCGGGCACCGTGTCGCCTGTCTGCTCGACGAGGTGGTGCAATGAGCTCCGAGCCGCTTCTGCGGGTGCGCGACCTGGTCAAGCACTTCCCGGTGCGCGGCGGCTTCTTCGGCCGCGCCCGCGAAACCGTGCATGCGGTGGACGGGGTGAGCTTCGAGCTGCAGGCCGGCGAGACCCTCGGCCTGGTCGGCGAGTCGGGCTGCGGCAAGAGCACCACCGGGCGCTGCATCCTGCGGCTGATCGAGCCCACCGCGGGCGAGGTCTGGTTCAAGGGGGTCAATGTCACCGGCCTCGATGCCCGCGGCCTGCGCGCGCTGGCGCGCGACATGCAGATCATCTTCCAGGACCCCTACGCCTCGCTCAATCCGCGCATGAGCGTGGGCGCGATCATCGGCGAGGCGCTCACCATCCACCGGCTGGCGGCCAGCCGCCGTGAGCACGACGACCGGGTGGTCGAGCTGCTCGAGCTGGTCGGCCTGAACGCCGATCATGCCCGGCGCTTTCCGCACGAGTTCTCGGGCGGCCAGCGGCAGCGCATCGGCATCGCCCGTGCGCTGGCGGTGAGCCCGCAGCTGGTGGTCTGCGACGAGGCGGTGTCGGCGCTCGATGTGTCGATCCAGGCGCAGGTGATCAACCTGCTGGAAGACCTCCAGCAGCGCTTCGGCCTGACCTACATCTTCATCGCCCACGACCTGTCGGTGGTGGAGCACACCAGTACCCGGGTGGCGGTGATGTACCTCGGGCGCATCGTCGAGCTGGCTTCGGCCCGCGATCTCTACACCAGCCCGCGCCATCCCTACACCGAGGCGCTGCTCTCGGCGGTGCCCATACCCGATCCCACCCTGAAGCGCCGCCGCATTCCGCTGCAGGGCGATGTGCCCAGCCCCATCCACCCGCCCACCGGGTGCCACTTCCATACCCGCTGCCCGATCGCCGACCGGTCGGTGTGCGCCACCCAGGCCCCGCCGCTGAAGCAGACCGCGCCCGGCCACTGGGTGGCCTGCCACCTGCGCGGCTGAGCGCCGCTACAGCGGTCGGATCAGCACCCGCCGGAAGCGCAGCGTGCCGCTGCCGTACTGCAGGGCGACATGTCCTGCGGACAGGCGACGGTCGGAGACATCGACGCTGACCTGGCCGTTGAGGCTGACGGTGAGCCGCTCACCGCGGGCGGTGATGCGCAGGGTGCTCCAGCGCCCTCCGGCGGTGGGCATGGGCGAGACCTTGGCCACATTGACGATCGCCCCGGTGCCGTAGCTCGGGTCAGGGCGGGTGTCCCAGATGTTGACCTCGTAGCAGCGTTCGGCGTCGATCTTCGCCGGGTCGGCGCAGCGGATGAAGATGCCGGAGTTGGTCTGGGCATCGACCCAGAACTCGGCATGGATCTCGAAGTCCCGGAAGGTCTTCTTCGACACCAGGTAAGCCGGCGCAGTGCCGCGCAGCAGGTCGGCGGCGAGCATGCGCCCCTGGATGCGCCAGTTGGCCTCGCCGACCTGGGTCCAGTCGTTCAGGTTGACGCCCTGGTCGTAGAGCGGGGTCCAGTCGGCGCCGGGTGGCGGCAGGGCGGCGCAGGCGCTCAGTGCGAGCGAGGCCGCAGCCAGTGCGGCGCGAGGCAGGATGGGGCGGGTCATGGCGGTCTCCTCGGACGGCGCGGCCTGCGCCGGGGGATGCGGGCGGCTCGGGGTCGACCGCAGGCCTTCCGAGTCTAGCGGACGGCCAGGGCCGGGAAACCCTCGATGCCTGTCATCCCGGACCCGCGCCGGGTTGGCGGCCGAGGAATTCCGCGAGCGCCTGCCCTGTGAGGCTGTCGGTGCGGGCCGCCAGCGCGTGTGGCGGCGCGGCAGCCACGATCCGGCCACCGCCGGTGCCGCCGCCCGGACCCAGGTCGATGATCCAGTCGGCCTCGGCCCAGATGTCGAGGTTGTGCTCGACCACCACCAGCGTATTGCCCGCCTCGACCAGCCGATGCAGCACGCGGATCAGCTTCTCGACATCGGCCATGTGCAGGCCCACCGTGGGCTCGTCGAGCACATAGAGGGTGTGCGCCGCCGGCGGCGGCACGCGGCCCTGCGCGATCGCCTTCTCGCGCGCCTTGAGCACCCGCGGATCGTCCTCGCCGCCCTCACCGCGCAGACGCACCTTGGCGAGTTCGGTCACCAGCTTCAGGCGCTGGGCCTCGCCGCCCGACAGGGTGGGGCTGGGCTGGCCGAGGGTGAGATAGCCCAGGCCGACATCCTGCAGCAGCCGCAACGGGTGGTGGATGGCGGGATGGGCGGCGAAGAACTCCACCGCCTCGTCCACGCTCATGGCCAGCACATCGCCGATGCCCTTGCCGCGCAGCGGAATCTGATCGGTCTCGCGGCTGAAGCGGCGACCGCCGCAGACATCGCAGAGCACCTTCACATCGGGCAGGAAGCTCATCTCGATGGTCTGCACGCCCTGGCCGTCGCAGGCGGTGCAGCGTCCGCCGGCGGTGTTGAAGCTGAACCGCCCCGGGCCGTAGCCGCGAAGCCGCGCCTCGGCGGTGTCGGCGAAGAGCCGCCGGATCGCATCCCAGAAGCCCACATAGGTGGCCGGGCAGGAGCGCGGCGTCTTGCCGATCGGGGTCTGATCCACCTCGAGCACACGGCTGATCGGTTCCCAGCCGGTCATCGCCCGGGCGCCGATCACCGCCGGCGCTGGCCGCCGCAGCTGGCGGGCGCGCACCTGCGCCGCCACGCTGGCGAGCAGCACATCACGGGCCAGGGTGGACTTGCCCGAACCCGAGACACCGGTGATCACGGTCAGGCGGCCGAGCGGCAGGGCGGCATCGACCGAGCGCAGGTTGTGCAGGCTGGCTGCCTCGACCCGCAGCCAGGCCGCGTCGGCGGCGGCCGGCGCGCGCGCGGCCACCAGCGGGTGGGCCAGGGGGTGGGCGAGGAAGCGCCCGGTGAGGCTCTCGGGATGGCGCTGCAGCTCGTCGTGGCGACCGCTCGCGATCACCCTGCCGCCCAGCCGGCCCGCGCCGGGGCCGATGTCGATCACATGGTCGGCGCGGCGGATGGTGTCCTCGTCATGCTCCACCACCAGCAGGGTGTTGCCCTTGTCGCGCAGCGCCTCGAGGGTGCCGAGCAGCACCTGGTTGTCGTGCGGATGCAGGCCGATGGTCGGCTCGTCGAGCACATAGCACACGCCCTGCAGGTTGGAGCCGAGCTGGGCCGCCAGCCGGATGCGCTGCGCCTCACCGCCCGAGAGCGTGGGCGCGGCGCGATCCAGCGACAGGTAACCCAGGCCGACCTCGCCCAGGAAGCGCAGCCGCGAGCCGATCTCGGCGAGCAGGTCGCGAGCGATCTCGGCCTGGCGGCCGGTGAAGCCCACGTCGCGCAGCCAGTCGGCGCACGCGCCGACCGACATCGCGGTGAGCTGGGCAATGGACAACCCGCGCAGGCGAACCGCGAGCGCGGTCGGGTTCAGCCGCTGGCCGCCGCAGGGGCCGCAGGGCTCCACGGGCGCCAGCGGCAACGGCTCGCCTTGCGCGTCGGTGGCGCTGGCGGCCTCGCGGGCCTGGGCGTCGGCCAGGCGTTCGGCAAGATGGCCAATGGCCTCGCTGGTCGCGTCCTCGTCGGCCCGGTTCTTTTCGTCGAGGCGGGGCAGGTAGGGCAGGGTGACGCCGGTGCCGATGCAGTGCGGGCACCAGCCCAGGCGCGAGTTGAACGAGAACAGCCGTGGATCGAGCTCGGCGAAACTGGTGCCGCACGAGGAACAGGCCCGCTTGGTGGAGAACAGGCGCGTGCGCATCGCCGCGCTCGCCGCCTCGTAGGCGGCGACATCACCCTGCGCGCAGGCGGCCTGCAGCGCATCCAGCGGTTCGGCCACCATCACCAGGCCCTTGCCGGCTTCCAGCGCCGCGGCCAGCGCGGTGCGCAGCGCGGGCTCGTCCTCGGCGCTCACGGTGAGTGCGGCCACCGGCAGCTCGATGTCGTGTTCGATGAAGCGGTCGATGCGCGGGAAGCGCTCGGTGGGCAGGAAGCGGCCGTCCACCCGCAGGTGGCTGTGGCCGCGGGCCTTGGCCCACTTCGCGAGGTCGGTGTAGACCCCCTTGCGGCTGACCACCAGCGGCGCCAGCAGGCCGATCTGCCGGCCCCGGTAGTCGGTGAGCAGGCGCGCGGCGATCGCGTCGAAGGACTGCGGTTCGATCGGCAGCTTGCAGCGCGGGCAGTGCTGCGTGCCGAGCTTGACGTAGAGCAGGCGCAGGAAGTGGTAGGTCTCGGTCAGCGTGGCCACCGTGCTCTTGCGGCCCCCCCGGCTGGTGCGCTGCTCGATCGCCACCGTGGGCGGGATGCCGAACACGCCGTCGACATCCGGCCGGCTGGCCGGCTGCACGAACTGCCGGGCATAGGCGTTGAGCGACTCCAGGTAGCGACGCTGGCCCTCGCCGAAGATCACATCGAAGGCGAGGGTGGACTTCCCCGAGCCCGACACCCCGGTGATCACGGTGAGCCGGTCGCGCGGGATCTCCACATCGATGCCCTTGAGGTTGTGCTCGCGGGCCTTGTGAACGAGGATCGAATGGCGGCCTCGCTCGCGCAGCGCGGAGGCGAGCGGCAGGCCTTCCGGCTCGGCGGCGACCCGTGCGGTGGTCGAGGGCTGCGCCCGCCCCGGCGGCTCGCGCGCGTCGTCGGAGGGCCGCGCTCGCGCGGCCAGCTCGCGCGCATAGTCGGCCAGCGCGCGGCCGGTGTGCGAGCCCGGGTGGCGGGCGAGATCGGCCGGGGTGGCGGTGGCCACCACCAGGCCGCCGCGCTCGCCGCCTTCCGGTCCGAGGTCGATCACCCAGTCGGCGGCGCCGATCACATCGAGGTTGTGCTCCACCACCAGCAGCGAGTGGCCGGCGGCCAGCAGCTTGCGCAGGGCGCGCAGCAGCCGCGACACATCCTCGAAGTGCAGGCCGGTGGTCGGCTCGTCGAACAGGAACAGCGTGCCCTTGCGGCCGGCGCGGGCGAAGCCGCCGCCGGTGTCGCGGGTGAGCCCCTGGCTGGCCGCCTCGGCGAGGAAGCCGGCGAGCTTGAGCCGTTGCGACTCGCCGCCCGAGAGCGTGGGCACAGGCTGGCCCAGACGCAGGTAGTCGAGGCCGACATCGGCCAGGGGTTGCAGCTTGACCCGGATCTCCGGGTCGTCCGCAAAGCGGGCCAGCGCCTGGCTCACGGTGAGCGCCAGCACATCGGCGATCGAGAGCGCCGCGCCGCCGGGGCGGCCGGGCAGGGTCACCTCGAGCGTCTCGGCGCGGTAGCGGCGGCCGTCGCAGTCGGGGCAGCGCAGATACACATCGGAGAGGAACTGCATCTCGACATGCTCGAAGCCGTTGCCGCCGCAGCTCGCGCAGCGGCCCTCGCCCGAGTTGAAGCTGAAGGTGCCGGCGGTGTAGCCGCGCTCGCGGGCCAGGGGCGCGGCCGCGAAGCGCTTGCGGATCGCGTCGAAGGCGCCGACATAGCTCACCGGATTCGAGCGCGCGGTCTTGCCGATCGGCGACTGGTCGACGAACACCACATCGGCCAGCCAGTCATCACCGAGCAGCCGCTGATGGGCGCCCGGCGACTCGGTGGGCCGGCCTTTCGCCTTGAGCAGCGCCGGCAGCAGCACGTTCTGCACGAGGGTGGACTTGCCGCTGCCCGACACGCCGGTCACGCAGACCAGGCGCTGCAGCGGGATCTCGACCGAGATGTCGCGCAGGTTGTGCTCGCGTGCGCCCTCGAGCACCAGCCGCGGCGTGGCCGGCAGCACCGGCTGCGGCCGCGCGGCATCGACCTGGCGGCGACCCGAGAGGTAGTCGCCGGTGAGCGTGCCGGCCTCGCGCAGACCCTCCGGCGGCCCCCAGTACACGATCTCGCCGCCGCGCTCGCCAGGGCCCGGTCCGATGTCGAGCATGCGGTCGGCAGCGAACATCACCTGCGGATCGTGCTCGACCACCACCAGCGAGTTGCCGGCATCGCGCAGGCGGCGCATCACGGCGATGACCCGGTTCATGTCGCGCGGATGCAGGCCGATGCTCGGCTCGTCGAGCACGAACAGGGTGTTCACCAGGGAGGTGCCCAGCGCGGTGGTGAGGTTGATCCGCTGCACCTCGCCGCCCGACAGCGTGCGCGACTGCCGGTCGAGCGTGAGATAGCCCAGGCCCACCTCGCACAGGTAGCCCAGGCGGGCGCGGATCTCCACCAGGATCATCTCCAGCGCTTCCTGACGCGCGCCGGTCTCGCCGGTGCTCAGGCCGGCGAAGAAGTCGCGCACCGCGTCGATCGGCATCAGCATCAGATCGTGGATGGAGCGGCCGGGCAGCGCCGCACGCTGCGCGGGGCTCCAGCTCACCGCCTCGGGCAGGAAGGGTTCCGGCGCCATCGGCCGGTCGCCGATCCGCCACAGCAGGGCATCGGGCTTGAGGCGCGCGCCGCGGCACTGGCCGCAGGCCGAGTAGGAGCGGTACTTCGAGAGCAGCACCCGGATGTGCATCTTGTAGGCCTTGCTCTCGAGCCAGGCGAAGAAGCGGTTGACGCCGTACCACTGGCTCTGCCACTTGCCGGTCCAGTCATCGCCGCCCTCGATCACCCAGCGCCGCTGCGCGGGGCTGAGCTGCCGAAAGGGCACATCCATGGGCACGCCGGCGCGCGCCGCGAACTTGCGCAGGTCCTGCTGGCACTCCTTGAAGCTGGCGGTCTGCCAGGGCTTCACCGCGCCTTCGGACAGGGTGCGGCCCTCGTCGGGGATGACCAGCCCGAGGTCGATGCCGATCACCCGGCCGAAGCCGCGACAGGCCTCGCAGGCGCCCAGCGGCGAATTGAACGAGAACAGGCTCGGGCTGGGCTCGGCGTACGTGATGTCGCACTCGGCGCAGTGCAGGCCCTGCGAGAAGCGCCACACCGTGCGGTCGGCGCCCTCGTCGTCGAGCGCGTGCACCGACAGCCGGCCCTGGCCGTGGCGGAAGGCGGTCTCGATCGCCTCGGCCAGGCGCGCCGGGTCGGCGCTGCCGGCGCGCAGCCGGTCCTGCACCACCGAGAGCACCGGCGTGCTGCCCGCGCTGCGGGCATGCACCCGGGTGTAGCCCTGGGCCTGCAGATGCTGCTCGACCTCGGCGTCGCTGAAGTTGGCCGGCACCGGCACCGGAAAGCAGATCACCAGCCTTGGGTCGCCGGCCGCCTGCGCGCGGGCGCGCAGCGCATCGAGCACCGAGCCGGTGTCGTCGCGCCGCACCGGGCGCGCGCAGCAGCGGCAGTGCAGCGTGGCCGCGCGCGCGAACATCAGCTTGAGGTGGTCGTTGAGCTCGGTCATGGTGCCGACCGTGGAGCGCGAGGTGCGCACCGGGTTGGTCTGGTCGATCGCGATCGCCGGCGGCACCCCCTCGATGCGGTCCACCTGCGGCTTGTCCATGCGGTCGAGGAACTGCCGCGCGTAGGCCGAGAAGGTCTCGACATAGCGGCGCTGGCCCTCGGCGTAGAGCGTGTCGAAGACCAGCGAGCTCTTGCCCGACCCCGACACCCCGGTGACCACGACCAGTTCGTGCGTGGGAATGTCGATGTCGAGGTTCTTGAGGTTGTTCTGGCGCGCGCCGCGGATGCGGATGCTGCCGCGGTCGGGGCCGGCGGCAGCGGTGGGGTCGGACATGGGGCTTGCCGATGCAGGGGGTGGGCAGCGGTTCTATCACATCGCCACCCGGAGAGGCGGCGTTCCGTTATGATCAGGGGTTCCCGTTCTCTGGCTTGCGAACCCATCATGTCTCGCGAAGCAATTTCCACGCCCGACGCGCCCGCGGCCCTCGGGCCCTACTCCCAGGCAGTCAAGGTCGGCAACACCGTCTACCTCTCCGGTCAGATCCCGCTCGATCCCGCCACCGGCCAGCTCGTGCAGGGCGGCTTCGAGGAGCAGGTCGAGCAGGCCTTTCGCAACCTGCGCGCGGTGGCCCAGCGCGCGGGCGGCGGCCTGAGCAAGTGCGTCAAGATGACCCTCTTCCTCACCGACATCAGCCAGTTCTCGGTGGTCAATCAGGTCATGGAGCGCTACATCGTCCAGCCTTTCCCGGCCCGCTCCACGGTCGGTGTGGCCAGCCTGCCGCGGGGCGCCGCCTTCGAGGTCGAGGCGGTCATGGTCCTCGACTGAGCACCGGCCTGCCGCGCATGGCAGGTTCGCGCGGCGCCCGTCCTGCCGCCTCTGAGCGGCTGTCCCGGCTGGCCCGTCTGGGCCTGCGCTGTGACGACGATCTCGCCCTGCACCTGCCGCTGCGCTACCTCGACCTCACCCGGGTCGTGCCCATCGCCCAGGCCCGCACCGGCGACGAGGTCCAGATCGAAGGCGTGATCCGGCGCCAGGAGATCACCGGTCGGGGCCGTCGGGTGCTCAGCGCCGAGCTCGAGGACGACAGCGGGCGCATCGCCCTGCGGCTCTTCAACTTCTACCCCTCGCAGTTGCGTCAGCTCGCGGTCGGCCAGCGGGTGCGTGCCTTCGGCCAGGTGCGCGCCGGCCTGTTCGGCGCCGAGATGACCCATCCCACCCTGAGGCCGGCAGGCGGGCCGGCGGCGCTGCCCGCGCGGCTCACCCCGGTCTACCCGGCCGCGGCCGGCATCTCGCAGGCGCTGCTGCGCACCGAGATCGCGGCCGCGCTGTCGCGCATCCACTGGCCCGAGCCGCTCACCGAGACGCAGCGCCAGCGTCTTGGCCTGATGCCATTGCGCGCGGCGCTGCAGCTGCTTCACGAGCCGCCGCCCGAGGTGTCGCGCACCAGCCTCGACGAGCGCAGCCACCCGGCCTGGCGCACGCTGATCCTCGACGAGCTGCTCGCCCAGCAGCTCAGCCTGCGGGAGGCGCGGGAACGGCGCGCCGCGTTGCGGGTCGAAGCCCTGGCGGACACCGGGCGGGCGCAGGCGCTGCTTGGCCGACTGCCCTTTCGTCTGACCGGCGCCCAGCAGCGGGTCTGGGCCGAGATCGCCGCCGACCTTGCCCGGGATCGGCCGATGAACCGGCTGTTGCAGGGCGATGTGGGCAGCGGCAAGACCGTGGTCGCGGCGCTCGCGGCGCTGCAGGCGGTGGGCAGCGGTCGGCAGGTGGCCCTGATGGCGCCCACCGAGATCCTGGCCGAGCAGCATCATCGCAAGCTCGCCGCCTGGCTCGATGACTCCCTCGCCCGGGTGGCCTGGCTCTCGGGGTCCATGAAGGAAAGCGACAAGCGCGCGGTGCGCGCGGCGGTCGCCGCCGGCGAGGTCGACCTGCTGATCGGTACCCACGCCCTGATCCAGGAAAGCGTGGCCTTTGCGCGCTTGGGGCTGGCGATCGTCGATGAGCAGCATCGCTTCGGCGTGGCCCAGCGGCTGGCCCTGCGTGGTGTCGGCTCGCCGGCCGAGGCCGCGTCGGTGCCGGTGGCCCATCAGCTGATGATGAGTGCCACGCCGATCCCCCGCAGTCTGGCGATGAGCTATTACGCCGACCTCGATGTCTCGGTGATCGACGAGCTGCCGCCGGGGCGTCAGCCGGTGGTGACGCGCCTGGTCGAGATGGGGCGGCGCGAGCGGGTGATCTCGGCGATCGGCCCGGCGCTGACCGAGGGCCGCCAGGTCTACTGGGTGTGTCCGCTGATCGAGGAGAGCGAGGCGCTCGACCTGCAGACTGCGATCGACGCCCATGCCACGCTGTCGGCTGCGCTCGCACCCTGGCCGGTGGGGCTGGTCCATGGCCGGCTGGCCCCGGCCGAGAAGGCGGCCACCATGGCGGCCTTTGCCGCCGGCGAGCTGCGGGTGCTGGTGGCCACCACCGTGATCGAGGTGGGTGTCGATGTGCCCAATGCCTCGCTGATGGTGATCGAGCACGCCGAGCGCTTCGGGCTGGCGCAGCTGCATCAGCTGCGCGGGCGGGTCGGGCGGGGCAGCGCCGACAGCGTGTGCGTGCTGCTCTACCGCAACCCGCTGTCGGACACCGCCCGCGAGCGCCTGCGCATCATCTTCGAGAGCCAGGACGGTTTCGAGATCGCCCGTCGCGACCTGCAGCTGCGCGGTCCGGGCGAACTGCTCGGGGCCCGCCAGTCGGGTCTGCCGATGTTGCGGCATGCCGACCTCGACCGCGATGCCGAGCTGGTGGCCTGCGCCCGGGATCTGGCAGCCGGCCCGCTGGCCGCGCAGCCCGAGCGGGCGGCGCCGATCGTGGCCCGCTGGCTGGCCGGGCGCGGCGCGTTTGCGCAGGCCTGAGACAGCGCGACCGCGCCGGATCGGACCGGCGCGCCGGCCCTGACTCAGGCCGCGTCGAGTAGCGCCTGCCGGCGGTCGGCGGCCACGCCGCTCGCCAGCATCAGCATCAGCAGCACCCGCGCCTTGGCCGGCGGCAGGCGGCCTGCGGTGAGCGTGCCCAGGGCGCCGTCGTCGAACATCGGGCTGTCGCGGGTGATCACGCCCTCGAGTCCGCGCGAGGCCCGCACCACCACGATGCCCCGGGCGACCGCCGCAGCGATCATCGGCCGCAGCGCGGCCGGCAGATTGCCGTTGCCGGTGCCGGCCAGCACCAGGCCGTCGGGGCGGGTGTCGATCACCGCCTGCAGGGTGAGGCCATCGAGCCCGGCATGGCCGGTGACGATCGGTACCCGCGGCAGCGCCTGTCCGGCGGCCGGCGTCAGCACGGTGCGGCCCGTGGTTCGTGGATCGGCATCGCCGTGGAAGCGAGCCACCCCGTCGGCCACACTGCCGAGCTCGCCGGCGCTGCCGCTGTCGAAGGCCTGCACGCTGGCGAAGTGGCGCTTGCCCACGAAGGCCGCGCTGTGGATGCGCTCGTTCATCACCACCAGCGTGCCGCGGTTGCGGGCCTGGGGGCTGAGCGCGACCATGGTCGCGTTGAAGACATTGGCCGGCCCGTCGGGCGAGTGGGCGGTGCCCGGCCGCATCGCGCCGGTGAGCACCACCGGTCGTGGGTCGGCCACGCTGTGGTGCAGCCAGAACGCCGTTTCCTCGAGCGTGTCGGTGCCGTGGGTGATCACCACCCCTGCCAGCGCGGGGTCGGCCAGGCCGGCAAGCACGGCGGCGCGGATCGCCTGCCAGTCGGCCGAGTCGATCTCGTAGCTGGCCTTCTGCACCGGTTGCGCGAAGCGCAGGCTGGCGCGCGCCTCGAGCCCTGGCACTGCGCTGGCAACGGCCTGCACCGGTACCTGCGCCGCCTGATAGCGGGTGCTGAGCTCGGGCGAGGCGCCGGCGCCGGCGATGGTGCCGCCGGTGCCGATGGCGAGGAGGGAGGGCAGGGTGCTCATGGCGGATCGGGTCAGCGCGCAGGGGGGGGGGATTGGCGTGGCGTCAGCCCGGCGGCGCGGGCGATGGCGAACAGGCCCTGGGCGGTGCATCCGGCGGGCGCTGCCCGGCCGACCACGCCGGCGAGTGCGAGCGCCCGCGCGTAGCGCGCCGCCTGGGCATCGTCGCCGATGAGCGTGGGGATGATCTCCCGCCCGCACCAGCCGAGCGCGTCGGTGATCTCGGCGCCGGTGAGCAGCCCCGACAGGAAGGCCGGCGTCTGTTCCGGATGCAGGCGGTCGAACAGCCCTTCGGTGCGGACGAGAAAGAGCAGGTGCAGCAGCGCGCCCGGCGATGACAGCGCCATCCGCACGCCGCGGTCGTAGGCCTCGGCCGCCCCCGCCTGCGCCGCCGGATCGTCGCCCGGCGGGTCGGCGGCCAGGCGGCTGAGGATCGAGTGCTGGCGCAGCACCGCCCAGGTCTCGCCGGTGAGATAGGTGCGCAGCGCCACGATGCGGCCATCGCGAACCTCCACCCACTTGCTGTGCGTGCCAGGCAGCACGAACAGGCCGTCGCGGTTTGCGGCATCGGCGTTGCGCAGCAGCGAACGCGCGGCGAGCGCGCCGAACACCTGGGTCTCCTCGCCTCGCATCACATCGATGCTGCCTTCGCGGCCCTCGGCACGCACCCCCGGCACCAGGCGAAACACCCGACCCGCCTCCTCGTCGAGGGCGAGCAGGCTCTGGGCGATCTCGCCGAACCCGGCCGGAGTGTGCACATAGGGCACTTCGCGCCAGCCCTGGCGCGATCCGACCATGCCCGCCGCCACGACCGGCAGCGCGGGATGCAGCGCCAGCCAGGGAGCGCACAGGGCCTCGAAGGCCGCGCGATGGCCGCCGGCGGCTACGTGCATCACGCCCGACGCGCATGCGAGCCGGTCGAGGGCGTTGCCGCCGGCATCGAAGAGCCAGGCACGCAAGGAGCTCGTGCCCCAGTCGAGACCGATCAGGGCGGGCGTGCGGGTGGGGCCTGAGGCGGACATGGCAGGGGCGCGGGAGTGCGAGGCCGGGTTGGGTGCGCGAGGCGCGGCGACGAGTCGGGCAGGACGGCGGGTGGTCGAGTATGCCCCAAGCTGCGCCGGCGGCCGCCGGGCGCTTGGTATCATCATGGGCTTGCCATGACCCTGACCGAACTCAAGTACATCGTCGCGGTGGCCAGGGAGCGCCACTTCGGCCGGGCAGCCGAGGCCTGCTTCGTGAGCCAGCCCACGCTGTCGCTGGCCATTCGCAAGCTCGAGGAAGAGCTCGGTGTGCGGATCTTCGAGCGCAGCCACGGCGAGGTCAGCCTCACCCCGGTGGGTGAGCGGGTGGTCGCCCAGGCCGGGTCGGTGCTCGAGCAGGCGAACACGCTGCGCGAGATCGCCCGCGAGGGGGCCGACCCGGCCAGCGGCCCGCTGCGGATCGGCGTCATCCACACCATCGGCCCCTACCTGCTGCCGCGACTGGTGCGCCAGGCGATCGCCGACGCCCCGAAGATGCCGCTGGTGCTGCAGGAGAACTACACCGTCAAGCTGCTCGAGTTGCTGCGCCAGGGCGACATCGATGTGGCCATCCTCGCCGATCCCTTCCCCGACCAGGGTCTGGTCACCCAGGCTGTCTACGATGAGCCCTTCCTGGTGGCGGTGCCGCGCACCCATCCCTGGGCCGATCGCCCCGCGATCCGGGCCCGCGAACTGAAGTCCGAGACCATGCTGCTCATGGGCATCGGCCATTGCCTGCGCGACCATGTGCTCGAGGTCTGCCCCGAGGTCTCGCGTTTTTCGCAGTCGGGCGGCGGGCTGCAGCGCAGCTTCGAGGGATCCTCGCTCGAGACCATCCGCCACATGGTCGCCTCGGGCTTCGGCATCACCGTGCTGCCGGCGATGGCCCGCGGCGACGAGGGCCCCGATTCGCTGCTGCGCTGCCTGCCCTTCGAGGCACCCGTGCCCTCGCGTCGGGTGTCGCTCGCCTGGCGCAAGCGCTTCCCGCGGCCGGCCGCCGTGGCGGCCCTGCGGGCAGCGATCCTGGCGGCCGGGCTGACCGGCGTGACGCTGCTGCCCGCCGAGGAGCCGCACGCGCATTGACCCCACCGCGGCAGGCCCTTTCGCCAGCCGCGATAATCGGCCCCATGTGCAAAGCCGTGCGCCGCGCGCCACGCCCCAGGAGAGCCCGACCATGTCCCGCCCCGACTACCCCACCATCGAGCAGACCATCGGCCGCACGCCTCTGGTGCGCCTGCAGCGGCTGCCCGGCGCGGGCAATGCCGCACGCGGCAATGTCATTCTCGGCAAGCTCGAGGGCAACAATCCGGCCGGGTCGGTGAAGGATCGCCCGGCCATGGCCATGATCGCCCGCGCCGAGGCCCGCGGTGACATCCGTCCCGGCGACACGCTCATCGAGGCCACCTCGGGCAACACCGGCATTGCCCTCGCCATGGCCGCGGCCATCAAGGGCTATCGCATGGTGCTGATCATGCCCGACAACCTCTCGATCGAGCGGCGCCAGTCGATGAAGGCCTACGGTGCCGAGCTGGTGCTGGTCAGCCGCGAGCAGGGCATGGAGGGCGCACGCGATCTTGCCGACCGCATG
>NZ_CEXFHW010000064.1:0-19522 GCF_982640115.1 Quisquiliibacterium sp.
TCGGTGCCGGGCTCGGCCGCCAGCGCCTGCGACAGCTGGCTGGCATAGTCGCCCACGCCGCAGGGCTCGGGTGGGTAGCTGCCGACGATCAGGAGCACCCGCATCAGCCCTCCCGTTGCAGCACCAGCCAGCCGAAGGTGTAGTCAAAGCCGGCGCACTGGATGGGGCGATCCTGCGCGGTGTGCGTCAGGGGTCCGGCCGGCACCAGCCCGTGGCCGGCCGCGGTCTGCAGCAGGGTCTGAACCTCGGGCCAGGAGAAGATCAGCCACGACAGGTCGAAGAAGCGGGTGTCGCCGGTGTCGATCTTCTCGGGCCAGTAGTCGAACGAGGCGATGAAGAAGCCGCCCGGGCGCAGCAGCCGGGCCATCTCGGCGAACAGTCGCTGCGCATGGTAGCCATGCTCGATCACCGAAGTGGCGGTCACGGCGTCGAAACTGCGGTCGGCGTAGGGCGTGCGCATGAAGTCGCCCACCGCGTAGCGCACCCGGTCAGCCATCGGCATGCCGCGCACGGCCGGATTCAGATCGACGCCATGGACCGCCGAGTAGCCCATGCGCGCGAGCGACACCGGCACTTCCGAGCCATAGGCGCCAAGATCGAGGATGGCCGCTTCGCGGGGCAGGCGCTCGGCGATGAAGGCGAGCGTGCGCTCGACATCCCAGCTCTTGAGGTCGTCGCCCACCAATGGTCCGTGAGCGAGGCCGCGCTGCTTGAGCCAGCGCTTGAGCGGACCGTCAATCCCGCTGCGACCGGACTCGCGCAGCTGCGCGCGGGCTTGTCGGATCTCCTGGGTGTTCCTGAGAACCTCTAGCATCACTGCCTTCCGATGTAGACCAGCAACCGCGCCCGCAGGCGGGGCAGACACAGGGCGGTGGCCAGGCTGGCCAGTGCCCACCAGAGGGCGAGCTGCAGGGCCAGTCCCGCGCGCGACGCCGTCGCATCGTGCAGCAGGGCCGCGACCGTCATCAGCCCGCCGCACACCGCCACCGGCAGCGCCACGCCGGTGCGGTACCAGGCGTTGCGGCTGCCGGGCAGCAGGCGGCGATGCATGATCTCCGGGATGGCCACCACCAGGCACAGGCTGAACCCCGCCCAGACCGCGGCGCCGCCCACCGCGCCGTACCGGGTGGCGGCCAACCAGATTGCGGGCACCAGCAGCGGCAGCGACAGAATGTTCACCCAGAGGGCGAGTCGCGTCCACCCATTGGCGAGCTGCAGCGCGAAGGGCAGGTTCATCAGGCCATTGCCGGCATTGCCCACCACCAGCAGGGTCAGCACCCAGGCGCCGCTGCCGCTCAGGGTCGGGTCACCCGTCCAGACGAGCAGCACATCGGTCGAGAAGCAGGCGATCACCGCCGCGAGCGGTACCACCAGCAGCGCCATCGACTGGCTTCCGGTGAGGTAGAGCTCGGCAAGCGCGCGCTCGTCGCCAGCCTTGGCCAGCGCGCTGAGCCGCGGGTACAGCACCGAGAACACCGGGCTGATCAGCATGTAGAGCCCGCTGGTGACCGCCGTGGCGAGCGAGTACACGCCGAACTCGCTCAGGCTGAGCGCCCGGCTCAGAATCAGCTTGTCGGTCTGGGTGATCAGCAGGCTCGTGAGTGCAATGCCGGTCATGCCGCCGGCAAAGCGAAGGCCGGCGTGAACCACCGAGGTGTCCCAGCGCGGACGATGCCCCGGCAGCGTCAGCGCGCGCCACTGCAGCCAGCGCAGGCCGATGGTGTGCAGCAGCCCGGCCACCACCTGCGCCAGGAAGAACTGCTCGATCGAGGGATCGCGCCACAGGGCCAGCACCGTGATGATCACCCGCAGCGTGGCCACGAACGCAGTCATCGCGCCCAGCGCAGCCTGTCGATGCAGCCCCGCCAGCCCGGCGGCATAGAGATTGCCCGGCCACTGACCGGCCAGGGCCACGCCCGAGAGCGCGATCGCGTGTCCGATGCTCTCCGCCGAGAGCGACTCCGCCTGCACCCAGTGTCGCGCGATCTGCCCCGACAGCGCGATCAGCAGCAGCGCGATCAGCAGCGCGATGCCGGCGTAGGCGATCTCGAGGGTGCGGGTGGTGTCGCGTGCCCGGGGCAGCTGCGCGGGCTGACCGGACAGGCGGGCGAGCTCGCGGGTGAGCGTGGCGCCCATGCCGAGGTCGAGCACCCCAACCAGTGCCGAGAGGCTGGTGAACACCCCCACCACGCCGATGGCCTCGATACCCATGAACCGCAGGTAGATCGGCACGGACAGCACCGCGATGGCCGCGACCCAGATCCGCGAGACCAGGGAGGCGGTCAGGGCAGTGTTCAGGCTTTCGGACGGGCGCGCCGCGCTCATGGCGTGGATGATCGCATGCAGGCATTTCGACCCGGACCCGCATCCCCGCTTCGCCGTCTCCGGCGGTCCGCCCGGGCGGCGCGACGGTCGGTCGCGGGTCCGGGCCTGCGCTGCCCGCCTACTGCCTCACCACGCGCATGCCCCCGGCGCGCAGCTGCTCGAACAGCGCGGGCAGGTCTCCGAGGGGTGCCGGCTGTGCGGCGCATTTGAGGAGCGTGGCGGGACTGCCGTTGCGCAGGACGGAGATCGAGAGTTCCTCCGTGACCGGCCGCCCGCCCAGGAAGTGCGTGAGCTGGTAGGTGTAGGCGCCGCGCGCGAATGCCACGCCTTTCAGCTCGGCATTGCCGCCCTGCTCATGGACCAGGTAGGGAGCCGAGGGCGCAGCCGGATCGGGCAGCGTCAGTTCCACCTTGCCGGGGCTGCCGAATCGGTAGATCAGGTGCCGGGGTCCTTCGCAGAGCGACACCATCTTGCCCGAGCGGGCCATCCGGCAGCTGAATCGCACGGGCTCGTCGGAGCCGCACAGGCTGGCGAGTGGCGGTGCCGGAGCGGGCCCGCTGGCGCTCGCCATGGCCGGCGTCATGGTGGCGATCAGCCCTGCCATCAGGGCTGCCATCGGGGATGTGATCGGGGATGCCATCAGGCCAGGCTTTCAGGAGGGGTGCAGAACGATCGTGTCGGCATCGCCGCCCCCGCTCTTGATGTAGCGCAGGCCAAGAGGTTGCCCGGGCTGCGCGCCCGCCGGCACCTCGAGGACGGCATAGCCGTCGCCCGGCGGCGCGAACTGCATCCGCACCTCGAGATCCAGTCGCCCGACGCGGTAGGTCTCGGTGCCCGTACCGTTCCCGGTGTCGCTTGCCAGGAAATCCAGGGTACGGCCGTTGGCGAACGGGAACGGCGCATAGAGCGCCGAACTGTGGATGGAGAGGATCCTGAGCACATGCGCATCACCGTGCGCGGTGACGATGATCTCGGCGTGGAAGCTGTGATGCTCATCGCCGCTCAGAAACACCGTGTTCGTGATGCGATTGAAGTAGAGGAACTCGACGAGCCTGCGCAGCGACGCGGGGAAGCCGTCCCAGGCGTCACTGCTGTCACTGGCCTGCGGGTGGTCGGCGAGATGCCTTCGCCTGGCGAGCAGCACCGAGGATGTCGCCACGAATTTCAGCGCCTGTGGTTTGGCCAGGAGCCAGTTGCTCAGCGAAGCCCACTGTTGATCGTCGATGATCAGGCTCTCCCCGGGCGGGGTCGACGAGCCGCGCGCGGATCGGCTGGTGCGGGTATCCAGCAGATAGAAGGCATGCCCGGCGAAGTCGAAGCGCTCGTCGACCGGCTGGCTCAGGATGTCCCGTCGGCGCCTGCCCGTTGCCGGGTCATCGAGAGCCGGACGCATGCGCTGATAGCGCAGGAACGCCTCACGCCCGGCCTCCAGCGTCTGCTGGCGTCGCAGCGCCTCATCGGGGCGGCGCTGCGCCACGGCGGGCGGCAGGGGCTCCCAGTTGTCCGCCAGTTCATGGTCATCGATCAGCGTGCGAACCGGTCTGCGCCGCATCACTTCGCGCAGTGGGCCCAGGCGCAGCGCATCGTCGTGGGGTTGCTCGAATCGCTCGTCGAGCCGGGTGGCATCGGCCATGCCCCCGGTGGCGTCGGCATAGATCTGATCGCCGAGCAGCAACAGCAGGTCGGGCGCGCAGTCCGCGTCGAGTGATGCCGCGAGCCGCCGCAGACTCGCTTCGGCCACGGGGCGGTCGAAGAGCCCCGGCGGGTACTGGCAACTGCCCAAGGCGATCCTCAGGACTTCCGGCTGGCTGGCCGTGTGCAGCGCCTGCGCACGATCGAGGTCGTCGCAGCGCAGGAAAGCCGTGGCCAGTCGTTCGGAGTCCTCGCCATGGATCCAGTCCGGCAGCGCCCGGATCAAGGCATCGTCGGCTTCGGCGCTGGCTTCGGCCTCGGGTCGACCCACCAGCATCCCGAAGTTCGGCTGCCCCGCCGCGGTGCCCGCGCCGGGCGCCGAGACGGCATCGAGTTCATGGACGATCACGGCGAGAAAGCCGGGTTCGCACGCCGCATCGGGTGTGTCGGGTGCACTCGGCGCGCGTGGCAGCGCTGCCTTGAGCCAGTGACCGCTGGCGAGTTCCTCGCTCAGGGCGATCGGTTCGCCGGCCCGGATGAAGCTCACCTTGTCTGGCCGGGCGCAACGCAGCACCGGCACGAGCGCAAGCCGCGCCCGACCCTGGTCGGGGCTCGACATGGCCGCGATCCGGATCGCGGCGCTTCGCGGCTCGTCGGGCAGGTCGATGCGCGGGCCGATCCAGGGCAGCATGAACCGGTATTGCGCGGGTCGCGCAGGGGCCGGCCCGACGGCGCCGCCGCCCTCGTCGGTGCCGGCAGCCTGCCCGTCGAGAAAGGCCTGGATGTCCTGGAATACCGCTTCCGACGTGGTGCCGATCATGACGTCCTGATGGCCCAGGCTCCGGTAGGGAGGCTGACCGGCGGGCGAGCTTCGGAAGGGCACGCCGGCATGGTGCATGGCCTGTTGCAGCAGGTCTTGGGTGGCCACATCCACCAGCCCGTTCCCGAGGCCGTGGATGCCGAGGGTCGGGATGCCGCCCCACCGCTCATGCAGCTTCCTGCGGGTGACGAACTCACCCCGCCCGCGCTGGTTGGTGATCGCATCGAAGCGGGCGAAATGGATGATCTGGGCGAGGGTGTCTACATTCATCGGCCCGAACAGATCATCGAGGCGCTCCAGCGTGGCGTCGGCGAGGTTCTCTGCCGAGAAGGTCCGGCCGTACAGCAGATCCATGCGGTGGCGGATGGCCGTCCAGGGGGTTGTCTTCCAGATCCAGGGGAAGGGGTTGTCGGTGTCGTAGTCCGCCTTCGGGTAGGGCAGGCTCGACAGCAGCCGGTCGAGCAGCTGGCTGGCAACGCCCGGATCGAGTTCGGGGCGGAACCGATAGTCGGCGGGCAGCACCAGGCGCCTGATCCGCCGCAGGATGAACGACCGGAAGAGGTTGTCATCGGGATAGCGCAGCACCGGACCCTTCTGGCTGAGGACGATCCGGCGGATGCAGGGGTGAGGGCCACCCTGGGGCTGCGCGCCGTTGAAGGCGGTGAGGGTGCCAAGCTGCTCGTCGGTGAGCCAGGTGTCGGGGCCGAGCTGCACCTCGCTGCTCCGGATGTCCCGGGCATCGGTGAGCAGGGCCATGCTCAGCATGGCGGCGCCGACGCAGTGCGCCAGCACATCCACCGGCTGGCCGCTCACGGTGCGGATGTGCAGCAGCGCCGCCGGGATGTCCACCAGTGCCGGCTCCTCGAGGGCCCAGGGCAGGGTGGCGGTGCTCATGCCGGTGCTGCTGCGCAGATCGACCACCCAGACATCGCGGCCGGCACGACAGAAGAACTCGGCCGCGCTGGGCGCCAGGGACTCATGGGTGAAGGTGTTGCCGCTGGCGCTGTAGCCGTGGAGCATGACCAGCGGCGGCAGTGCCCTGGTTGATGCCGTTGCCGCACGGATTGCCGTGTAGTGGGTGAGCCTCACGATGACCGGATCGGCGGTCCCGGGGATCAGCCCGACCTTGAGCTCGGTGATTTCCGGCGGCGCAAGGCCTCTGATCGGGCCCGGCAGTCGCCGTGGCTCCGGTTGCGTGTCCGGATCGGGCTCATCCGGCTTGCGGAAGGTCCAGAGGTGGTTGTTGACGATCACCCGGGTGAGGTACAGGCCGAATGACGCCAGATCGCCGAGGGCCCGGACCTGATCATGCTGGGCCACGATCTGCGCGAGCGGAATTCCCTGTGCCGCCATGAAGCGAAGGTCCAGCCGCAGCACCGATTTCGACCCGCGTAGCGTCGCCGCCTGCGGCATGTCGGTGAGGGTGAGTTCACTCAGCTGCCGCCAGGGATTGCCTCGCCGGTTGTAGGTCAGCCGCTTGTGGCCGCGGATCAGGTCGCCCGGCTTGAGCAGGGGGCAGGGCGGCGTCATCGGAGCGGCGGGTGTGAGCACCTCCGCGATGGCGAGTTCGTAATCGAAGCGGCGGACCTCGCCGGCGCGGGATGCGGCGCGAAGAAGATCGACGAGGAAGCTGCCCCAGGCGTTGCTCCGGGTGCCGCCTTTCAGCGTCTGGCGGATCCGTTGCAGGATGTCGCGCGCGCCACGATTGGCGAACCAGGCCGGCAGCGCCCGCCAGATGCGCTGGCAGCCTGATGAGGGCTCGCGGTGCATGAACCGCAGGCCACCGCGCAGGCTGGCCTCGAGCACCGCATGCCGCTTCAGCATCCACTCCGGCTGGAAGCGCAGCTCCAGGGTGTCCCAGTCGGTCTGGCGGAACAGCCGCAGGCGGGAGCGTTCCGGGTCGACCTCGAGCGCACGGACCTCCCGCGAGCTCAGCGCGGCCAGGCCCGCCCGCTGGTAGTGCAGCGTCAGGTCGAGCATGAACGGGGAAGGCGATGAGACCCCGGCGTGCAGGCGCACCGGGCCGCGCAGCCGCTCGATGATCTCGACCTCGGTGGGCACGGCGGTCGGTGGGGGCGGCAGCGGCACGCGGCGGCGGGTGTTCGCCGGCATGCCGGGCGCCGGAGCCTGCCCTGGGGGATGCGATGGCCCGGCCGCGGCGCTCCGATGGATGAAGCGCCAGTCTTTCATCAGGCGGCTCACCGCCCGCAGCGCCGTGGCCGCGATGGTCAGCGACGGATTGACCCCGAGCGAGCCCGGGATGATCGAGCCGTCAAGAACCACCAGCGTGCCTTGCCAGTTGTCTTCCGGGACCGAGCCGGCGGCCGCGGCGAAGCCGTTGAACACGCAGCCGTGCGCATCGACCACGCCGTCGTCGATGGTGTCGGCAATGGCACACCCACCCAGCGGGTGCACGGTGAGCACCGGCCCGCGGGGTTGGGCCACCAGCATGGCGAGCTTGTCGGGAATCAGCCGCCACATCGGGTTGGCCACCAGGCTGGGCGGGCGCGCCGGGTCATCGGCCGGCAGGCGGGCGACGAGCGCTTCGAGCACTGCGTGCGAGGCGTTCAGGTCGGCGCCGTGGCGCGCCTGTGGCCAACGGATCATCAGTGCGCCCTGTTGCGGCACACGGTCGCGCGGCCGGCTCTGGCTGCTGAGATGGAGCGTGCCGGCGGCGTCGTCATGGCCGATCACGCCCACCAGCAGGGTGCGCTGCATGGCCCCCTCGTCCACGGCCATCGGATCGGTGGCTTCCGCACGACGCGTGCCGTGGAACTCGGTGTCGGCGTTCGGCAACTGCTCGAGCATGTGCCGGGTGGTGACCAGCTCGTCGAAGAACTGGCCCAGCGCCGCCGGGACCGCGAATTCCTGGACGAGAAATCCTCGGGCCGGCGCCGGCTGCGCGGCGCGCTTCAGAGCCGGATCGTCAGCCTGGATGGGAATGGACGCGGTGATCGTGGGCCCGACCGACCGGCTGCCGTCGGTGACCGGCGTGTCGGGTCCGGCCCGTGCATGGACCGGCTGCGCCATGCGGTGAATGGCCGCGATGTTGTCGCCATTGCAGGAGAAACGCTCGCCCAGCCGCGAGGAAAAGACCAGCTTCTCGTCACGCGAGCGCAGCAGGATCTCGGTGCTGCCGAGCGTGCCTGCACTCAGGATGAGCTTGCGGGCGCCAATCCTGAAGTGCGTCTCCTCGCGTTCCTGGCGCTTCGGGTCGGTATGCACCACCCGCAGCACCCAGTGCGGCGGCTGACCCGGGGCCATCTCGTGCCTGCGGGAACGCCGGATGGACAGCACGGTGGCGCCGGTGAAGATCTGCACGCCCTCTCGACGGGCAATCTCGAGCAGGTTGGCGTCGAGCGAATCCTTGGCGCCGACATTGCAGCCGGTGAGGCAATCGCCGCACAGTGTGCAGGCGCTCAGTGCGATGCCTGCATCATTGACGCCGCCGCGCATGGATACCGTGATCGGCGCAAGTTCGCGTGAGCGCCCGTCGGCCAGGGTCTGCAGGGCCGCGGTCTTGGCCGGCACTGCCCCGGCGCCGCAGGAGTCGCCCGGACGGAATCCGGAATGGCGCTCGAGGGTGTTGTCGCGCCCCTCCCGGGACACGCTGCCCAGGCGCGCGCCGGCCTCCTGGAAGAAGCTGCGACCGCCATGGACTTCGTGCGTCTCGTGCAGCGAATCAACCAGCCGTCGCATCACGCTGCCGGCTGCGAAGTCCTTCGCCTGGGGCGCCAGCATCACGCCCGCGTTGATCAGCGAGCCCCCGCCCAGACCATTGGCCACCAGAGCGGCCACATCAGGCCCCAGCCTCAGGTCGAACAGGCCCTGATGAAAACCGCGCACCCGGCCGCCGGCCTGATCGCCCACCCGCACATGGCGGGGCAGCTCCCCGATGTCGGCCGGAAACTCGCCCGGCAGGTACTCCTCGCCGCGCTCGAGCAGACAGACCGACAGCTTGCGCCGATGGCCGCCCGATGGCCCGTCGGCGGTGGCGCCTGCGAGCTCGGCGGCCGCCATGCTGCCGCCATAGCCGCTGCCGACGATCACCACATCGAAGACCGGCGCGCCACCGTCCTGGGTGACCAGGCTCTCCAGGCGGCGGGAGGCTCGCCGGGATTGCCGCTCAGTTGCCTGGGGCATCGAGGATTCCGATCAGACTCTCCAGGTTCACCGGCTTGTGAAGCAGCGGAAGGCCGCTTGCCTGGGCTTCGCGCAGCCGCTCCGGTGCGGTGTCGCCGGTGATCAGGACGGCGCGCGCGTCGGGTCGCAGCAGGCGCACCTGCCGGGTCGCTTCGAGGCCGCTGTCGCCGTCGGCCAGGCGCATGTCGGACAGGACGAGATCGATCGGGTGCTCGGCGGCGATCTGCTGTGCCACCAGCGTGCTGGGGGCGTCGAGGACCGTGCAGCCGAGCTCTTCGAGCAGCACGCGCATGCTCTGTCTGACGGACAGCTCGTCGTCGATCACAAGGACGATCCGGGCCAGCGCCGACGCCGTGGCGGCGGGCGACGGCGCGGGCTCGGCCTCGGTTGCGACCGCGACCGGAAGCCTGATCTCGAACCGAGTACCTTCCCCCACCGCGGAATGCATGGCGAGCCTGGCGCCGAGGAGATCGCACAGGCGCTTGACGATCGACAGACCGAGCCCCAGCCCCCGCGTGCGATCGCGCTGCGGGTTGCCGATCTGATAGAACTCCTCGAACACGCGAGCCTGCAACTCGGGCGGAATGCCGATGCCGGAATCGCGGATCTCGATCAGGGCGTCGTTGCCTTCGCGTCGCAGGCCGAGCGTCACCGCGCCGCCGCGAGGGGTGAACTTGATCGCGTTGTCGGTGAGGTTGCCGAGCACGCGCCCGAGGAGGGATTCATCACTGCGAACCGCAAGCGGCTGCTCGATGCTCAGCCCGCACGACAGGCCCCGCTCGCCCGCGACCGGGTTGGCCGACAGCACATGGCTGCGGAGCATGGCATCGAGCTGGAAGGTCTTCAGACGCGGCACGATGATCCCGGCATCGAGCTTGGAGATGTCGAGCAGGCTGTCGAGTTGCCCGGTCATCGACTGGTTCACGGCATCAAGCATGTTGACGATCTCGCGAACGCTCTTGTCGAGGGTCTTCAATGACAGGGCCGCCACCAGGACATTCATGCTGTGCATGGGCTGCCGCAGATCGTGGCTCGCGGCCGCCAGGAACTGGGTCTTGGCACGGCTGGAGGATTCGGCGGTATCGAGCGCCTGCTTCAGGGCCTGGTTCAGGCGCTCCTGGCTGTAGCGAAAACGCGCCGCCTCCTGCACCACCCGGCCGATCTGACGGGACAGCCCGATGAGATAGGTCTGGTACACCAGCACGAGCGCGGCCATGCCGAGCCCCGCGTAGGGCGAGGGCGCCTGGCTGGCCGTCAGTGCCCAGGCGAGCGCGAGAGGCATGAGGATTGGCACGGCGTAGTACAGGAACACCAGGCGGAACCCGGCGGTGGTGGCCACCGACGCCGTGGCCAGGGCGACCAGGATGATCGACACGGCAGCCTGCTCCACCGCGGGAAACTTGCCGAACCCCAGCAAGGGCAGGGTCACCAGCAGGCCCTGGCTGAGCATGAGAGCCCCGATGCGGCTTTCCGCGGGCACCCGGCCGGGCATCCGCACGATGCGTTCGGTGAAGACCAGGCGCAGCAGCAGGACGGCGACCAGCACCGCGGTCCATGCAAGGGCCCAGACAGTGCGGGTGTTGACCCACCAGATCGTGCCGAGCAGAAGACCCGCAAACAGCTGGCCACCCATCGACGACGGAATCTGGCGCAGCCAGGTCGCGACGGACCTTTCGCGGACGAAGTCCTGAAGGAGTGCGTCATCGACATCGAGCGCATCGCTGGCGCCGGGTTGGCCGCGCGTGCGCATGGCTCAGTTCCGCTGCCCGATGCCTCGCGCTGCGGCCGCATAGACCGCCTCGGTGCGGTTGCGCACGCCAAGCACCCTGAATGCGGCCGAAAGGTGCGCCTTGACCGTGCCTTCGGAAAGATCCATGGCGCGGGCGATCGTCTTGTTCGACTGGCCGCGCACCGCCTTGAGCAGCACCTCTTCCTGTCGGTCGGTCAGCCCCGAGGGCGTTGCAGCGGCGCTCGTCGATGCCTCGGCGCTGCGTGGTGCCGCGCCTTGCGGCGTCTGGCTGAGCACGGCCCGCGGCAGATAGACCCCGCCGGCCAGGATCAGCTGCAGGGCGCTGATCAGCAGCGGTGGCGTGGAGGTCTTGGGCACGAAGCCCGAGGCGCCGAGATCGATCGCCTGGCGGATCAGTTCGGGATCGTCATCGCTCGAGACGATCACGGTGGGCGCATCGGGGAAGGCCTCGCGGACCCTGACGAGCGCATCCATGCCGCTGGTGCCCGGCATCGACAGATCGAGCATCACGATGCCGATGCCGCGATCGACATGGGCCAGCGCGTCCTCGACCGAGCCGGCCTCCAGGACCTCGATGTCGACAGGCAACTGGCCAAGGAGCAGGCGCAGGCCGCTGCGGAACAGGTCGTGGTCGTCGATGAGGAGGAATTTCAAGAGACATGCTCCGCGGGGGCATGGCGGACGGCCGCGTCAGGGGATCCGGTGATCAGGCTGGACTCTACCGGATTCATCGCGCCCCGAAACCGCCCGATCGGCCAGTCTGCATAGGCCGATCGACCTAGACGATCGGCCAGTGCCGGCCTTGCTTCTTCGGTCGTCGGGCTAGCTTTGGGACCAATGTTCGTCGACCAGAGGGCCTCATACGATGGGCGGACATTGAGTTGACCGGCTTCGGCCGACACCGAGAGAGGCGCATCACCATGACCGATTCCACGCACGCACTGGCCGCGGGATTGCCCGACAGCGACCTGGCAGGGCGGCTTGCCGAGCGCCCGTGGAGCGCCGACGGCGAGCGGCATGCGGCCCGGATGCCCGTCGCTCAGCCGGTGGATCTGCCGGGCCTTCACCAGGTCGTCGCGCTGATTGCCCAGCCCGCGATGCTGATCGACACCGAGGGCCGCCTGCTCGCAGGCAACCGAGCGCTGGCGCGATGGCTCGAAGGGCAACGATCGATGGGCCTTCTGAACGGACACATCCGCTGGCGCCATGCCGCTGATCAGGAGACCTTCTCAGGCCTGCTGCGCTGGATCGAGAAGGCCGGGCCCGGAGCCAGCCCGACCCGGCAGCGGCGCCTGCGGATCGCCCGCCAGGACAAGCTGCTGCCGCTGATCGTCGACTGTTGCCGGGTTGGTCTCGCGGCAAGCGATGCCATGTCCTCGCGGATCTGCCATGCGGTCCTGGTGTTGCACGATCCCCAGGCATCGCTGAGCGTCAATCGGGCGCTGCTGATGGAGTTCTTCGGGCTCTCGCGCGCCGAGGCGAAGGTGGCCAGCCTGCTGGCCGAGGGTGAGTCGCCGCTGGACATCGGGCTGATCCTCGGGGTGTCGACCAACACGGTGCGCACGCACCTTCGCATGATCGCCTCCAAGCTCGGTGTCAGCCGGCAGGCCGAGGTCGTCCGGATGCTGATGCTGCTGCCGGCCGAGCTGGACTGATCCTGGCCTGGCCGCCCCGGCCCTGCCGCTGCGGCGGCTCTACGCCTCGCCCCGGACGGCAGCAGCATCGAACGCCGGATCGACCGGCACCTGCAAGCCGTTGGCAAGATGATTGGTGCGCGCTGCCAGCGCGATGATCGCCAGCAGCTCGGCGTGCTGGGCGTCGGTCATGCCCTTGGCGCGGGCCGCCGCAGTGTGCGAGTGCACGCAATAGCTGCAGGCGTTGGCCACCGAGACCGCGATGTAGATCATCTCCTTGGTCAGCGGATCGAGGTGGCTGGGCGTGGCCATCAGGGCCTTGACCTCGGCCCAGGTGCTGGCCAGCAGGTCGGGGCTGAATGCCAAGGCATGCCAGAGGTTGTTGATGAACGCCGTCTTGCGGGTGGTGCGGATGTCGTCGAACACCGCCTTCACGCGGGGGTCGGCTTCGGGGTTCGGCACAGGGGCGGTGGTGGCCATGGCGGATTCAGGCTCCTGGGGCTCGGGGCCCCTCGGGTTGGGGCAAGAAGTGGAGTGTGGGGGGCATGGTGAGACGGGGGTCAGATCGCGCCGGACAGCAGCAGCATGCCGATCGCCAGCTCGATGGCCGCGCCACCGAGGCCTTTGGGGAAGCTGCCCTTGTCCAGCAACAGGGAGGGGAAGCGCATCAGGCCGGCGCCGCACCAGGCGACCCCGGCCAGCAGAAAGGCGGTGGGTGACTGCAGCACCAGACAGGCCGCGCCCATCGCGATGAACAGGCCGCCATAGGTGGCGCGTACCTCCGAGAGCCCTGCGCCGCCGAGCGGCTGGATGCCCACGAAACCGGCGGCCCGCGCCGGGGCGAGCGCACCGAACAGCCCGAGCGCGATCGTGAGAAGGGCGCCGAGATTGGCGAGCATGGGGTTGGCCTGCGCCAGCGAGATCATGTGGCCTCCTCGTGTCGATCTACAGGACGACCTTGCCCCGGCCCGACTTGATCGCCGAGCGCTGGGCCTTGCCCTCGAGACGGCGCTGCCGGGACCCATAGGTGGGCCGCGTGGGCTTGCGTGGCCTGGGCACCTCGCAGGCCTGCGCCACCACCTCCTGAAGCCGGGCCAGGGCCTCGGCCTTGTTGCTCTCCAGGCTGCGCGAGCCCTGGGCCTTGATGACGAGCACGCCCTCGCTGGAAATGCGTGAATCGAGGCTGCCCAGCAGGCGCGCCTTCACCGTGTCGGGCATGGCCGAGGCGTGGATGTCGAAGCGCAGATGCACGGCGGTTGCCGCCTTGTTCACATGCTGGCCGCCCGGGCCTTGCGCGCGGATGGCGCTGAATTCGACTTCCGACTCGGGGACGCGGTAGGGGAGGGGCACGGGGCGGGCTGTGAGCAGAGGGGTCAGTGCGGGCCGGAGCGCGAGCGTGGTGTTCACCCGGCCGGACTCAGGTGCCTTCCCGCAGCGCCTCGGCCGCCCGCAGGCTGCCCACTGCCAGGCCATTCCAGTTGCGAAGTTCCACCTGGCTCAGGCTGCGCATCAGCGCGGCGTCATCCCCGACAAGCGCCAGCCTGGCTTCGATCACCGCCGCCATCACCACCTCGGCCGCGCGGGCGGTGTTGCCGTCGTCCATCTTCAGGGCCACGCCGAGCCCCACCTCGGGCAGGGCCGCGCAGTACACGCCCTCGGCGCCCACCTTGCAGAACACGCGCTCGCCCAGGCGGGCCATCACGCGGCTGTCGAATCGGCCGGTGCCGGCCACCATCTCTGGCGCCCGCGCCACCGCCTCGCGCAGCCGCCGGGCCGCCCGCGCATGCTCGGGTGAAAGCCCGACGCCGGTGGCCACCCGCGCGAAGGCGTGGGCGAGGTGGCGCAGCGGGATGGCATAGGTGGGGATGGAGCAGCCATCGGTGCCGCGCGCCGCGTGTTCCAGGTCGAAGCCCGTGGCCGCCTGCAGCGCCGCCGTCACCGCGCGCATCACCGGGTGCTCCGGCTGCACATAGCCGCGCACGAAGGCCGCCACATCGCGGCCGCCGGCGAGCTGGCATCCCAGACAGACGAAGCCGGCATGCTTGCCCGAGCAGTTGTTGTGCAGCGCGCCGGGCTGCGCCCCCCGGGCGGCGAGCTCCCTGACCGAGGCCTCGTGATAGGGCCAGTGCGCGCCGCACGCCAGGGCGGCGGCATCCACCCCGGCCTTGGCCAGCATCGAGGCAGCGGTCTGCGCGTGCCGCGGTTCGCCGCCGTGCGAGGCGCAGGCCAGCGCGAGTTCCTCGTCGCTCAGGTTCAGGGCGTCCGCCGCGCCCGAGGCCACCAGCGGGAGCGCCTGCAGCACCTTCACGGCCGAGCGCGGAAAGATCGGGCGATCGATGTCGCCGAGCGCGGTGTGGACGGTGCCGTCGGCATCGACGATGGCCAGCGAGCCGCGATGGAAGGATTCGACCAGGCCGCCGCGCAGGGCCTCGGCGAGGATGGGGTTGGCTGACATGGCGGGCACTGTATCCCGGCCCGGTGAGGCGGCTCAAGCGCGCGGCGTGCGCGCGCGTGCGGGTGGCTAGAATGCCCTGACCCCCAACCCCCGATGGATGACCCCATGCAGCCTTCCCGCCGACGGATTTCGCGAGCCCTTCTCTGCCTGGGCATGCCGATCGCACCTGGCCTCGCCGCCGCGCAGGGCGCGCAGACCTTTCCGAACCGGCCGATCCGCCTGGTGGTGGCCTCGGCCGCCGGCGGCATCCTGGATACCGTGGGGCGCATCGTGGCCACCGGCATCGCGGCGAGCACCGGCCAGAATGTGGTGGTGGAGAACCGCGCCGGCGCCGGCGGCATCCTGGGCACCGAGGTGGTGGCCAAGGCTGCTCCTGATGGCTACACCCTGGCCAAGGTGGCCACCAGCCACGCGATCAACCCCGCGCTCTACCCGAAGATGCCCTACGACACCGTGAAGGATCTGATGCCGGTGTCGCACACGGTGAACCTCACCAACATGCTGGTGGCGCATCCCTCGGTGGGCATCGCCACGGTGCAGGAGCTCATCGCGCGCGCCAAGGCGCGGCCGCGCTCGCTCACCTTCGGCTCGGCGGGCAACGGCCAGTCGAACCATCTCTCGGGCGAGATCTTCAAGCTGATGACCGGCATCGACATGATCCATGTGCCCTACAAGGGCAGCGCGCCGGCGCTGGTGGATGTGGTGGCGGGCAACACCTCGCTGATGTTCGTCGACATTCTCTCGGCGCTGCCGCATGTGCGCGCCGGCCGCCTCAAGGCGCTGGGCGTCACCGGCCTTCGTCGCTCGGCCGCGGTGCCCGACATGCCGACGATTGCCGAGCAGGGCGTGCCACAGTTCAACGGCAGCACCTGGCTGGGCCTGGTGGCGCCGGCCGGCACGCCCGCCGACATCGTGGCCAGGCTCAGTGCCGAGACCGCCAAGGCGCTCAACGCGCCCGAGACGCGCGAGCGGTTGCTGGCGCAGGGCGTGGAGCCGGTGGGCAGCACGCCGGCGCAGTTTGCCGCGCACCTGGATGCGGAAATGCAGCGTTACGCGGCGGCGATCAAGGCGTCCGGGGCGAAGGTGGACTGACGCGGCGCGTCGGTGGGCGCGGGCGCTCAGGCGATGCGGGTGCCCTCAGGCCCGGGCCTCATCGGGCGATCAGGGCGTGGCTGGCCATGAACCCTGATAGCGCCGCGGCGAGGTCTTCGGCCAGGCGCGAACTGGCCCGGTGCTGGCGGCCGAACTCCAGCTGGATGGCGTCGATGCCCTCGGGCCGGTGACTGCCGTATGCGAAAACCGTGTAGCCGCCGGCGTACCGCGGATCCTCCTTCAGATCCGGTGCGTCGGGCGCGGGATTCACGGTGTAGCCCCTGGCCGCCAGCAGCCCGGTGATGCTGTTTGCGCCCTGGAGCGCGGATGGACCGAAGCGGCCCAGCAGCCGGCTGGCCGTGAGCCCGGCCCGGGTGCCTCGAAAGGTGGTGTTGGGCTCACCGGACTGTCCGTGCACATCGATCAGCAGCGCGCCGCCCGGAAACTTCTCTCGCAGCTCGGCCACATAGGCAGCGACCTGCGCGTGGTAAGCCCGATAGGCTGGCAGCAGCTCGCCGGATTCCACGGCCTCGGATTCAGGCCGGTTCATGTCCACCTGCTTGCGGCTCACCTTGGCGATGACGAGATAGGGGCGGCGACCGGTCTGCTGCTGCAGCAGGTCGGCAACCCGTTCCGCCAGGTCGCGGGTGCCCACATCGCGCACGGTGGCGCCCTGGGTTCGGCTCGGATGGAACCCGAGGAAATCGTTGCCGTCATGGGGAACCGTCAGGAGCAGCGGCAGGCTTCCGGCTCGGGCCTCGAGGACCGCGCTGGCCTCGTAGGCAGCGGCCAGAGACGGCAGGAGCGTGGCCAGCAGGATGAGGAGATGGCGACGACGGATCATCTTGATGAGGCCTCGCGTAAAGGGTGAGCACTGGCAGGCAGGCGTTGACTCAGGGTTTCGTCCGGCCGTGGAATGCCCAGTAGAGGAGGACAACCACCAGGCTCCCGGGCAGGTAGGCCAGCCAGATGAACGCGGCATCTCTGGGCGCGAATTGCGATGTGACCCAGATGTGAAAGGCCAGCAGATAAAGACTCAGGCACCACAGCGCAGGAACTGCATGGCGTCGCACGCCCTGCCGCCACAGCGCCAGAACGCCCAGAAGCAGGTGCGGCGCACCCAGGTAGAGTGCGTTCACCGCGAAAAATCCCATGTATTCCAGCAGGGTGACGGCTTCCCCCGAGTAGGCGGCCTCGAGCAGCATGCTCAGGACGATCCCGGCGGGAACGAGTGCCGGGATGAGGATACGGTCGGTGGGGCGCATCGTGAGGGTCAAGGGGGGTGGTCTGCCCGTGGCGGCAGGACCAGGCCGGGCCGAAACGGGCAGTGACGATTCCGGGCGTCAGAGGGTCCTTCTCATCCTGACGACGATATCGACGCGACGGCTCTCGGCCAGACAGCTTTCGCGCTCGCTTCTCTGATCGGGCGGAAGGCACCTGGAGCGCGCTGCGGGGTCGGCTCCGACCGCGCGTACAGCGATCAAGGGGCGTTCGATACCCGCGCGTACAAGTGACTCGCGGACGAAGCGGGCTCGGGCTTCGGCGATTTGATCGTTGCCTCTGCGCTTGCCTGTCGGGTCCGCATAGCCCGTGACCTGGATATCCATGACCTGATTCCGGGCCGTCGGGGCGATATCGCTCAGCAGTTGCTGGAGCCGTGCCTGCCCGACTGGCGTCATGCCGTCTGCGTCGCTTCTGCCTGATTGGAAATACACCTGCGCGTTCGCAGTGAAGTCCTTGAAGATGGGCGCCTGTCGGTCGAATGCCGGATCGTGGCGGCATTCGGACAGATGACTGGAGAGGTTGCCGATCCCTGGTGTGAAACATTCCCATGCGAGGCGGGTGCCAGTTTCAGCGGGAAGCGGTCTCCAGTAGGCGGTGGCGCTGGGGTCGCCCTCTGCAGTGACCTCCAGAATTCCATTCTCGAGCAATCGCGCGCCCGGCGGTAATGAATCGATATCCGAGGACCGCGGCAGCCGATGACTGGCCTGATAGAAGTCCTGGATTGCAGGCTTCAGGCTGCTTGCCACTGACAGCAGGGAGGCGGCCTGTTTCGCCGACACCGACGAACCCTCGCGCACCACCGCCTGCTCCGGCGCGCCGCTTGTCCTGAATCGTGCTTCCAGAAAATCCCTCGCGCTCTCCCATGCTTTGACGATCTCCCAGAGGAACAGAAAATGCAGAATCACCGCAATGAGAATCAGCAGCAGCAGTCTTGCCGCTGTGATCCTTGCTGGCCTGTTCTTTTCGCCTTTGCCGGGGCCTGCTGGCAGAGCCACTGCCTGCCCGCCGCCGCCTGCCCTCCATCTGTCCAGGAGCGCTCTTGATCCAGGAACGATGCGGACAATGAGGCGTTCACCGCCGATGCCGAACGCGATCCAGGCGATGGAGAGACACAGCAGCAACTCAAGCGATATGTGCCCGTATCCTGCCAGGATGGCGAAGCCAAGAAGACCGAGGATGATTCTTGACAGTTTTTCCAAGTGGCTGGCCTGCGGTGGCTATCTCCCCATGTTCCAGGAGAGTCGGAAGCAGATGCGTCAATCGGCCATGGGCGGTTGCTGTTGACGCCGTCCAGGGCCATGTTGCGGCGCTCATGGTTGCCTGTCCAGATCCGATCGAGTGCGGCACGGCCTGCACCGCGGCCTCGCAGGGTTGCTGGCGTCGTCCTCATCGACTTGATCTCGCCATGTCTGGGCGACAGCTCCCTCAATACGCGGCAAGGAGATGGAACGCCGCGCCAGCCATGACACCAAGGCCGAGCCCAGCTGCGACCTCCGCCCTGGTGTGCCGACCCAACTGCAGCCGCGACCACGCAACCGCCGCTGCCAGGCTGGCAAGGACGGCCATCGCGAGCAGCAGCGGCCAGAGCAGTGCGGCGGCGTAGGCTCCGAAGGCGCTGTGGGCCGAAAGCTTCATCCACCGCCGAGCTGCCAGCGCAACGATGACGATGGCGGCCGACCATCCCAGCCCTGCGACCAGCGCGGCGGGTTGGCCAGCGATCCACAACAGTGCGGCGGCAGTCAGCAACAGCGCGGCCAGAAACCGATTGAGATGCACCCGTTCCGCCGAAGCCGAGGCATCGACATGCGACCAGCGTCCGGCCCGAACCTGTATCAGGCTGTAGGCGGCAACGATCGCGGCAACGATCAGGGCAGCGGCGATGGCCACCCGAGTGACCTCAGCCGGCGCTCCGCGGCTGACGGAAGACAGCACCACGGCGACCGGCATCACCAGCGCAGGGTGGCCGAGGATCGAGAGCGCTCGGGCGGTGGCGGCGCGTGTCCGGCCGATCCTGCGGTCAGGCAGCATGGCTGCCACGCTCAGGCATCAGCGCGCTGCATGGGGGCGCTATGACTCGCCGCGGAGACGCTGAAGGAGCCCATGCACATCGCCCAGCACCCAGAGGTCCCGGACCAGGCCATCCTCGAAGGTGAATACCGGTGCGCCATACCACCACACATGACGACCGGTCGGCGGCACGCCGAGCAGTTCCTTCCTGTGGACGCCATGAAAGCGGAGCTTGCCGAAGACCTGATCGAGTGATCCGCGAAAGGTAAAGTCGGGATGAAAGATGCCGGGTACCAGGCTGGTATCCCCGCGGTTCCACATGTCCTGATAGAAGGTGCGAACAATCGCCTTCTGGTGCGACAGGGGAGCGCCAGAGAAAT
>NZ_CEXFHW010000065.1:0-18842 GCF_982640115.1 Quisquiliibacterium sp.
GGGCCTACAAGATCGCCACGCTGCCCATGGTGGTATGCGTGGTGTCGATGTGGGGCGTGGGTCTGGGCGGCGGCTGGCTGCTCACTGTCGCGGGCGAACCGGCCGCGCTCGGCGCGGCTGCGCTGCACGGCTCGCGCAGCGGCGCGCTCGGCTTCTGGCTGGCCGGGGTGATCGGCCTGGTGGTGGCCAGCGCGGGGCTGGCGCTGGTGATCCGCCGGGTGTGGCGGATGTCGGCTGCCTGATGCGATTCAGCCAGCCGGCGGCTGCGGCTGCGGCTGCGGCTGCGAAACGATGAAGTGCTGCCGGTAGTGGCGCAGCTCGTCGATCGACTCGTGGATGTCGGCCAGCGCGGTATGCGCGCTGCGCTTGACGAAGCTGCGGGCCACCGCCGGCGCCCAGCGGCGGGCGAGCTCCTTCAGGGTGCTGACATCGAGGTTGCGGTAGTGGAACCAGGCCTCGAGCTGCGGCATGTAGCGGGTCATGAAACGGCGGTCCTGGCCAATGGAGTTGCCGCACATCGGGGTCTTGCCCGCCGGCACCCACGGAGCAAGGAAAGCCAGCAGCGAGCGCTCGACATCCGCCTCGGACAGCCGCGAGGCGCGCACCCGCGCGGTGAGGCCGGAGCGGCCATGGGTGGACTGGTTCCACTGGTCCATGGTCTCGAGCACCGCCTCGGGCTGATGGACCGCATAGGACTCGCTCTGGGCCAGCACATTGAGATCACTGTCGGTGATCACGGCGGCAACCTCGATGATGCGGTCGACCTCCGGGCGCAGGCCGGTCATCTCCATGTCGATCCAGACCAGCCGGGTCTCGTCGGGGCGGATGGCCAGTGCGGTGCCGGCCGGGGAAGCCGAAGCGAAGTCAGGGGGCTGTGTCATAATCCCGCGATTCTGTCACAGCCGCGTCAGCGGCTCCCCGCGCAGGCCCCTCCCCTCTCGTGACGAGCGCGCTCGCCTTCAGCCTGGTCTTTGCCGCGGCCGTGCTGCTCACCGCCGGGCTGCGCTTGTGGCTGGCCGCGCGCCAGATCCGACATGTCAGCCGACACCGCGGCACCGTGCCCGAGGCATTCGCCGGGCGGGTGAGCCTTGCCGCGCACCAGCGGGCCGCCGACTACACCATGGCCCGAACCCGTCTGGGCATCGTCGAGTTCGTGCTGGGCATGCTCACCCTGGTGGGCTTCACGCTGCTCGGCGGACTGCAGTGGCTGCACGAGAGCCTGGTGTCGCTGCTGCCGCAGGCCGGCTGGTGGCGTCCGGTGCTGCTGGTGCTGCTGGTGAGCTTCATCGGCGGACTGGTCGAAACCCCGCTCGACTGGTACCGGCAGTTCCGGCTCGAGCAACGCTTCGGCTTCAACCGCATGACCCTGCGGCTCTGGATCGCCGATCAGGTCAAGGGGCTGCTGGTAGGGCTTGCGCTCGGCGTGCCCCTGCTGGCCGCGGTGCTCGCGCTGATGCGATCGGCCGGCGAGAGCTGGTGGCTCTGGGCCTGGCTGCTGTGGGTAGGCTTCAACCTCGGGGTGCTGGTGCTCTACCCCACCGTGATCGCGCCGCTCTTCAACCGCTTCGAGCCCATGCCCCAGGGGCCGGTGCGCGAACGGGTGGAGCAGCTGCTTGCCCGCTGCGGATTCGCCTCGCGCGGTCTGTTCGTCATGGATGGCAGCCGGCGCTCGGCGCACGGCAACGCCTACTTCACCGGCATGGGTCGGGCCCGGCGCATCGTCTTCTACGACACGTTGCTCAACCGGCTGGACGGCGCCGAGGTCGAGGCAGTGCTGGCCCATGAGCTTGGCCATTTCAGACACCGCCACATCACCCAGCGCATCGTGGTGAGCTTTCTGATCAGCGGTGCCGGCCTGTGGCTGCTTGCCTGGCTGTCGCGGCAGGTCTGGTTCTACCACGGCCTGGGCGTCAATCCGGCGGCCGACGCCGAGGCGCTGGCGCTGGTGCTGTTCTTCCTGGCTGCTCCGGTGTTCACCTTCATGCTCAAGCCGCTGGCCAGCCTGGCCTCGCGCCGTCATGAGTTCGAGGCCGACCGCTTCGCCGCGGCCCACAGCAGCGGGCGCGACCTGATCGCCGCGCTGGTCAAGCTCTACGAGGACAACGCGGCCACCCTCACCCCCGATCCGCTGCATTCGGCGTTCTACGACTCGCATCCGCCGGCGGCCATCCGGGTCGGTCGGCTGGCCAGCGCCTGACTGCCGGCAGCGCCGCCCCAAACCGCCTGATCGCATCACCATGAAACCCATGCTCACCCGCCCGCAGCTGCTGGCCCGGCGCTGCCGTCCCCTGCACGGCGAACGCGCGCACACCGATGCCGAGATCGCTGCGCAACTCGCCGAGCTGCCCGGCTGGTCGCTGCGCGACGGCTGCCTGGAACGCAGCTTCGCGTTCAGCGACTACCACCGCACCATCGGATTCGTCGGGGCGCTGGCCTGGATGATCCACGCCGAAGACCACCACCCGGAGCTGGTGGTGACCTACAACCGGTGCCTGGTGCGCTGGAACACCCACTCGGTGGGCGGCGTGTCCGAGAACGACTTCATCTGCGCGGCGCGCACCGACGCGGTCTTCGCCCCGGCCGGATGAACCCTCGCGGTATGGATCGTCGCCGGCTGAGCCGTCACCACGAACCGCGGCCGTTGCGATGATCGAGGCCACGGTCGAGGCCCGCCACGGCCACCGGCTGCTGGTGTTGCCCGAGGGCGGGCCCCGCCTCACCGCGGTCACCCGGGGCCGGCGCAACGACATCACGGTCGGAGACCGGGTGGAGGTCCGCGAGCTCGGCGCCGGGCAGGCGGTGATCGAGACGGTGCTGCCGCGGCGCAACCTCGTCCAGCGCAGCGACGCCTGGCGGGCCAAGCCGCTGGCCGCCAATGTCGATCAGGTGGCGGTGGTGATCGCGCCCTCGCCGCCCTTCTCCGACGACCTGCTCTCGCGGGTGCTGATCGAGGCCGGTGCCCAGGATGTGCCGGTGGCGCTGATCGCCAACAAGGCCGATCTGTTCGCGGCCTCGGCCGAGATCGGGCCGCGCCTCGCGCTCTACCGCTCGCTGGGCTATCCGGTGTTCGAGGTCAGTGCCCGCACCGATCCGGCAGGCTGCGTGGCCGGCCTGAGGGCATGGCTGGCCGGGCGCACCACACTCCTCACCGGTCAATCGGGAATGGGCAAATCCACCCTGGTGAACTGCCTGGTGCCCGATGCGGGTCTGCGCACCCAGGCAATCTCCACGGCGCTGGACGCGGGGCGGCACACCACCACCTTCACCCGTCTGTTCGAGCTGCCGCTGCCCCTGAGCGGGCGGCTGATCGACTCACCCGGCTTCCAGCATTTCGGCCTGGAGCACCTCTCGGGCTCGCAGCAACTGCACGCGATGCCGGAGTGCCGGGCGCTCCTGGGGCAATGCCGTTTCCACAGCTGCACGCACCGCGACGAGCCGGGCTGCGCGATCCGGTTGGCGGTGCAGGAAGGGCGCATCGACGCCAGGCGCTACGCCCTGCTGCTGCGCCTGCACGAGGAGTCGCGGGTCAGCGCCCCAGCCAGCTGGCGGCGCTGAGCATCGCGAACAGCGCAATCCACAGCACCACCGAGCGCCACACCAGACCGACCGCGCTGCGCAGCCCCTCGGGTCCGGGCGCCACGCCGAGCGGCTCCTCGCCGCCGGATTGCGCCGCCCAGCTGGCCTCGAGGGCCGGGTCGGCCAGCCGAAGCCCGAGCGCGCCGCCACCGGCAGCCAGCAGCAGCGAACGGCCATCGTCTTCGCGCCCGGCCGCGGCTGCACCGCGCCAGGCATAGACCGCATCCTCGAAGTTGCCAACCACCGCGAAGCCGGCTGCGCTCAGACGCAGGGGGATCCAGTCGATCCAGCCGAAGATCCGCCGCGCCCAGACGCCATAGGGCTCGCCATCGGCGCCCCAGCGCCGGCCCAGCAGCTCGGCGATCCGGTAGAGCGCGGGACCGACCACGCCCGGCAGAAGCACATACCAGAGCAGCGGCCCGAACACATGGCGATGCGACTCGACCAGCGCATGGGCGATCGCGCTGCGGCAGATCTCGGCCTGCGAGGCCTCGGCGAACTGTCCGGGCTCGCCCTCGGGCCGGATCCAGGCAGCCAGGGTGCGTCGCGCGGCGGGCAGATCACCCGCTGCCAGCGCGAGCTGGACCTCGGTGAAGGGATGGCTGAACTGACGGAATCCGACGGTGAGGTAGAGCACCGCGACATGCACGCAGAAGCCGGCAACGGGATGCAGCCAGGCGCTCGCCCATTGCAGCGCAAGCGCACCACCGCACACGCCGCCGGCGACCAGCAGCCAGCCGATCAGGCCGTGCTGCCGCTCACCGGCATCGGTGCCGCGTCGCACGGCATCGGCCAGGGCGATGAACAGACGATGCACCTGGTTGCCCGGCGGCAGGGGCCTGCCCTGCTCGATCAGCAGCGCGAAAACCAGCGCGATGAAACCCATGACTCAGGCCATCAGCAGACGGTAGAAATTGCGCAGCATGGCCGCAGTGGCCCCCCAGATGAAGAACTCCCGATCGCCCTCACTGTACGGCATGGCGAGGAAATCCCGCTCGAGATCGGCGAGCACCAGGCGGCGGCGCTCGTGGTGACGCGGGTCCATCAGGAAGCGCAGCGGCACCTCGAAGGCATCGGCCACCTCGCCGGCCTGCAGGCGCAGGCTGAAGCCGGGCCGCACCAGCGCCACCACCGGCGTGACCTCGTAGCCGGTGCCGGTGACATAGCGGGGCAGGCGTCCGATGACATCGACATGCTCGCGCGGCAGACCCACCTCTTCCCAGGCCTCGCGCAGCGCGGTGTTCTCCGGACTGCCATCCGACTCATCGGTTCGGCCCCCCGGAAAGGCGACCTGGCCGGCATGCTCACGCATGTGCGCCGGCCGCTGGGTGAGCAACACGGTGGCGCCGTGGTCGTGAGCGACGATCGGCACCAGCACCGCTGCCGGCCGCATCTCGCGGCCGGCCAGGCGGGACTGATCACCGCGGTGCTCAGGCTCCCATGCCTGCGGCGGTCGCGCGACGCGCTGCCTCAGCCAGGGCAGCGAGAGCCGCTCGGCGGGAACCGCGGGCAGATGGTGATAACGCTGCGCGACCGGCACCTGACGGGGATCGACCGTACGCCAGGGCGATACGGACGATCCGGACGGGCTGGGGTCGGGAGCCTGGGCCATGGATCAGCAGGAGATCAGCCCGACACCACCCGGGCGCAGCGTGCAGCGGCCACCGGCGACATGGCCCGGCGGCCGCCCTGGCAGGCTCAGGCGGCCTTGGCGGCCGACTTGCCCGGGAGCTTTTCCTTGATGCGCGCCGATTTGCCGGAGCGATTGCGCAGGTAGTAGAGCTTGGCGCGCCGGACATCGCCACGGCGCTTGATCTCGATGGAGGCGATCAGCGGCGAGTAGGTCTGGAAGGTGCGCTCGACACCTTCGCCCGAGGAAATCTTGCGGACGATGAAGGAGGAATTCAGGCCGCGGTTGCGCTTGGCGATCACCACGCCTTCGTAGGCCTGCACGCGCTTGCGCGTACCTTCGACCACATTGACGCTGACGATGACGGTATCGCCGGGGGCGAAGTCAGGAATGGTCTTGCCCAGGCGGGCGATCTCTTCCTGCTCGAGTTGCTTGATGAGGTCCATGGGGGCTCCGGTCACCATCTTGCATCGCTGACCAGGGCGCCACGGCCAGGCAAGCGGGACACCGGCAGGGCCGGCGCCCACCGCCGGGTGATCCGGGCGGGGTCTGCGCGGCACCATGCCGCGGCTGACGATCAGAGGATGGGGCTCCCCGACTGCGCGAACAGCGTTGCCGCCACCACGCCTTTTCGGGGAACCCTCGATTCTAGCCGAATCAGCGGTTGTTGTCGCGGGCTGCGGCCAGATTCGCCAGCACCCGCTCGTCGGCCGCGTCGAGGTGGCCCGCCGTACGCGCGGCGGCGATCAGATCCGGACGGCGCCGCGCAGTGGTGAGCAGCGACTGCTCGCGCCGCCAGCGCGCGATGCGCTCATGGTGACCTGACAGCAGCACCGCCGGCACCGGCTCGCCTTCGAAGTGTTCCGGGCGCGTGTAGTGCGGCCCCTCGAGCAGACCGGCGGCGAAGGACTCCTCCTGCGCCGAACGGCCATCGTTGAGCGCTCCGGGCAGGCGCCGCACCAGCGCATCGATCAGCATCATGGCCGGCAACTCGCCGCCCGAAACAATGAACTCGCCGACCGCGATCTCCTCGTCGACATGGCGATCGAGCAGTCGCTGGTCGACCGCTTCGTAGCGGCTGGCAATCAGGGTGATCGCGCCGAGTTCACCGAGCGCCTCGATTCGAGCCTGATCGAGCGGACGGCCGCGCGGGCTGAGGTGGATGACCCGACCGCGGGGCTCGCCCTGCGATCGCGCGACCGCGGCCAGCGTGTCGGCCAGGGGTTCGGGCAGCATCACCATGCCGGGGCCACCGCCATAGGGCCGGTCGTCGACGCTGCGGTAGGCGTCGGTGGCGAAGTCGCGGGGATTCCAGCGGTGCAGCGACCAGAGCCCGCGCTGCAGCGCCCGGCTGGTGATGCCCCACGCGCTGATCGCGTCGAACATCGCCGGGAAAAGCGTGATGACATCGAAGCGCATGGCCTGACCGGGCTCAGTAGTCGGTCTGCCAGTCGGCCAGGATGCGCCTGCCATCCAGGTCGACCTGAAGGATGAAGGCCGACACGAAGGGAATCATTCGCTCGGCCGAATCCGGCTGGCGCAGGCGCAGCACGGGATGAGCGCCATGGTCTTCCACCGCGAAGACCTCGCCGAGCGCCTCTTGCGCAGGATTGACCACCTGACAGCCGATCAGGTCGGCCCAGTAGAACTCGCCTTCTTCGCCAGGGGGAAAGTCCGCCCGGCTCACCAGCACCTGCTCGCCCTTGAGCAGGGCTGCCGCCTCGCGGGTCTCGATGCCAACCGGCTTGGCCACCAGGGCATCGGTGTGCACCCTCACCCGCTCGATATCGAGGCAGCGGGGGGCGACAGCCTGCGCCTGGCCGGCACGGGCCTGCGCCACGAGACCGGGCTCGGCGGGTGAGGCTGTTCGACGCAGCCACCAGCGACGCGCGCCGAGCAGCACGGACTCCGGCGGCGCGCTGACGGGATCGATACGGATCCACCCCCGGATGCCATAGGTGCCGCTGACACGGCCGACCACGAGAAGGTCGGCGGGAATGGCCAGGTCGGTGGGGATGGTCAGGCCGGCAGGAGCCGACGCGGCAGCGCTCGGGGAGCCAGCCTGCGGCACGACACGACGACCGCCACGCAGCGGCGGCGCTCGGCGCACGCTCACCCGGGCGGAACTCAGGCTGCGGCCGGCGCCGCGGCGTTCTTGGCCGAGAACTCGGCCACCAGACGGGCCACGGCAGGCGAAACCTGCGCCCCATGCCCCTGCCAGTAGGTGATGCGATCAAGCGCGATCTTCAGACCAGCCTCACCCGCGGCGGCGATGGGGTTGTAGTAACCCACGCGCTCGATGAAGCGGCCGTCACGACGATTCTGCTTGTCGGTGGCCACGATGTTGTAGAACGGGCGCTTCTTCGCGCCACCGCGCGACAGGCGGATGACAACCATGCTGAACCCCTTTGCCGGGTGAATCGGGAAAACCCGAGATGATAGCGGGAAAGCGCACACCAGGGCAATTGCCACGCAACCCCTGGAGCGCGGAGGGCCGCAGGCCCGGCCATCAAGGTGCTCAGGCCGGAAACAGAGCGAGCTGGGCCGACGGCCGCAGAGGCCGGAAAGCATCGGCATGGAGCACCGGACGATCCCGGCGCAGACCCAGACGCTGGCATGCGACCTGGAACCGCAGACGGATGAGTTCGGCCCAGGGGCCTTGTCCGCGCATCCGGTGATGGAATCGGGCGTCGTTCAGGCGCTGCCGCCCACCTGCAGGCTGCGGGCGCATGTCCGCCAGACGGGCCAGCACCCGGGCCGCCCGCTGCGGGTAATGGGCGGCCAGCCAGTCCCTGAAGAGCGGATCGAGCTCCTGGGGCAGGCGCAGCACCGTGTAGTGGGCACTGCGCGCGCCAGCCTCGTGCGCCGCCTGCAGCACCTGCTCGAGTTCGGGCTCGTTCAGAAAGGGCGTGAGTGGCGCCACCATGACCCCCACGGGAATGCCGGCTCGCGAGAGCTTTCGGATGGTCTCCAGGCGCCGCCAGGGTGCCGGCGCACGCGGCTCCCAGTGCCGCGCGAGATCGGGATCGAGGGTGGTGACGGTGACATAGGCGGCAGCCTGACCCGCGGCTGCCATGGGCGCGAGCAGATCGATGTCGCGCTCGACCAGACTGGACTTGGTGATCAGGGCCAGCGGGTGCTGGCGCTCGGCCATCACCTGGATGAGCTGACGGGTGAGGCGGAACTCGCGCTCGGCGGGCTGGTAGGCATCGGTGGCGGTGCCCAGCACGATGGGCGCACAGCGGTAGCCCGGGGCATCGAGCTCGCGGGCGAGGACTTCCGGCGCGTTGACCTTGGCGAACAGGCGGGTTTCGAAGTCAAGGCCTGGCGACAGACCGACCCAGGCATGGTTGGGCCGGGCGTAGCAGTAGATGCAGCCATGCTCGCATCCGCGATAGGGATTGACCGACTGGTCGAAGAAGACGTCCGGCGACTGGTTGCGGCTGATCAGGCTGCGCGCGGTCTCGGTGGCGATACGGGTGACCGCCATCGAGGGCTCTGGGACACTCAGCCAGCCATCAGGCTCGGCCTCACGAACCTGCTGGTTGAACCGCGGCTGGGGGCTTGAAACCGCGCCGCGGCCCCGGCATACCTGCACCGCCTGCCCGGCCATGACCGAGCCGACCGGCGGCGCGGCTGCCGGGCGGGCGGGACGCAGGAAGGCGGATGCAGGGGTGTGGCTCACCCCTTGATAGTGGATGAATATCCAGTATCTGTCCAGACCCCGGCGCACCGGGGCGTGGCGTCAGAACATCGCTTCCTCGAGCGCCAGCGTACCGCTGGCGCCGTCGACGATGGCTGCGCGCAGCGACAGCGAACGCGACAGGATGTGGTCGGCATAGAAGCGAGCCGTGCCGATCTTGGCTTTCAGGAAGTCGGCGTCATCGGCACCGGCAGCCAGCTGCTGGCTGGCAGACAGCGCGGCGCGGGCCATTTGCCAGCCAGCAAGGACGGTGCCGCACAGCATGAGGTAGGGCACGCTGCCGGCATAGGTGGCCCGCGGGTCGGCCTTGCCCTGGGCAACCAGATAGTCGGCCGCTGCGCCGAGGGCGTGCGCGCCTTCTTCGAGGCGCCGCCGGATGCCACCGAGTTCACCATCGTCCGGCAGCTCGGCCAGGGTCTGCGCGACACGCCCGAGTACGCCGCGCACGGTCTGGCCGCCATCGCGCACGGTCTTGCGACCGATGAGATCGTTGGCCTGGATGGCGGTGGTGCCCTCGTAGATGGGCAGGATGCGGGCATCGCGGTAGTACTGCGCGGCGCCGGTCTCCTCGATGAAGCCCATGCCGCCATGCACCTGCACGCCCAGCGAGGTGACCTCGAGGCTCATCTCGGTGGAGAAGCCCTTGACGATCGGCACCAGGAATTCATAGAAGGCCGCGTTCGCCTTGCGGGTGTCGGCATCCGGTGACGCATGGGCGGCGTCGTAGGCGGCCGCAGCCACATAGGCGAGCGAGCGGGCGCCTTCGGTGAGCGCACGCATGGTCATGAGCATGCGGCGCACATCGGGGTGGGCGATGATCGCCACCGGCCCGGGCGAACCCTCGACCGCGCGGCTCTGCACCCGGTCGCGCGCGTACTGCACTGCCTTCTGGTAGGCGCGCTCGGCCACCGCCACGCCCTGCATGCCGACCGCGAAGCGGGCGGCGTTCATCATCACGAACATGTACTCGAGGCCGCGGTTCTCCTGGCCGACCAGCCAGCCCACCGCACCGGCCGCGGCCGCGCCACCGCCGGGCGAGGCGAGCGGAAACTTGCCGTCGCCGTAGAGCAGCACCGCGGTGGGGCTCGCCTTGATGCCGAGCTTGTGCTCGACCGAGGCGCAGTAGACATCGTTGCGCGCGCCCAGGCTGCCGTCCTGGCCGACCATGAACTTGGGCACGATGAACAGCGAGATGCCCTTGACGCCCTCGGGCGCGCCCGGCGTGCGGGCCAGCACGAGATGGACGATGTTCTCGGCCATGTCGTGCTCGCCATAGGTGATGTAGATCTTCTGGCCGAAGATCCGGTAGCTGCCATCGGGCTGCGGCTCGGCCCGGCTGCGTACCTGCGAGAGATCGGAGCCGGCCTGCGGCTCGGTGAGGTTCATGGTGCCGGTCCAGTCGCCGGCAATCATGCGCGGAATGAACAGCGCCTGCTGCTCGGGGCTGCCGGCGGTGAGCAGGGCCTCGATGGCGCCGTCGGTGAGCAGCGGGCACAGCGCAAACGACAGGTTGGCGCTGTTGAGCATCTCGATGCAGGCCGTGGCCACCAGCTTGGGCAGGTTCTGCCCACCGAAGGCCGCAGGATGCTGCACACCCTGCCAGCCGGCCTCGGCGAAACCCCGGAAGGCGTCGCGAAAGCCCGGCGTGGTGGTGACCACCCCGTCGGCAACCGAGGACGGCTGCAGGTCGCCGGTCCAGTTCAGGGGCGCGAGCACCTCGGCATTGAAGCGGGCCGATTCATGCAGCACCGCCTCGACGGTGTCGTCGGTGGCATCCTCGAAACCGGGCAGGCTGCGCACCGACGCGAGCCCGGCGAGCTCGCGCATGGTGAACAGCATGTCCTTGACCGGGGCCTGATAGCTCATGGGCAGTCTCCGCGGGGATGACCCGGATGATCAGAGGGCGGACGCCACCTCGGGCACCGCCTGGAACAGGTCGGCGACCAGGCCGTAGTCGGCCACGCCGAAGATCGGCGCCTCGGCATCCTTGTTGATGGCGACGATCACCTTGGAGTCCTTCATGCCCGCCAGGTGCTGGATGGCGCCCGAGATGCCCACCGCCACATAGAGCTGCGGCGCAACGATCTTGCCGGTCTGGCCGACCTGCCAGTCGTTGGGGGCATAGCCGGCATCGACCGCCGCGCGCGAGGCGCCCATGGCCGCACCGAGCTTGTCGGCCAGCGGCTCGAGCCGCTTGAAGTTCTCGGCGCTGCCCATGCCGCGACCACCCGAGACCACCACCTTGGCGGCGGTGAGTTCCGGGCGGTCACTCTTGGCGATCTCGCGGCCGAGGAAGCTCGACTTGCCGGAGTCGGCCACGGCATCGACCGCCTGGATCTGGGCCGACCCGCCGGTGGCGGGCGCGGCGTCAAAGCCGGGGGTGCGCACGGTGATCACCTTGACCGCATCGGCCGACTGCACGGTGGCGATGGCGTTGCCGGCATAGATGGGCCGGGTGAAGGTGTCAGGCGTCTCGACGCCGATGATGTCGGAGACCTGCGAGACATCGAGGCGGGCGGCCACGCGCGGCATGACGTTCTTGCCGTGCGCGGTGGCCGGGGCGAGCAGATGGCTGAAGCCACCGGCCACGGCGATCACCTGCTCGGCAATGTTCTCGACCAGCTGGTCGGCGAGCTGGGGCGCATCGGCCACCAGCACCCGCGAGACGCCGGCCACCTGGGCCGCGGCAGCGGCGGCCGGGCCGCACTGATGGCCGGCCACCAGGATGGCCACCTCGCCGCCGGTGGCGGCTGCGGCGGTGACCGCGTTGAGGGTGGCGGGCTTGAGCGACGCGTTGTCGTGTTCGGCGATAACCAGGGCAGCCATGTCAGATCACCTTCGCTTCGTTCTTGAGTTTGTCGACCAGCGTGGCCACATCGGCCACCTTGATGCCGGCCTTGCGGCCCGGCGGCTCGGACACCTTCAGGGTCTTCAGGCGCGGCGCGACATCCACGCCCAGGTCAGCCGGCTTGACGGTGTCGAGCGGCTTCTTCTTCGCCTTCATGATGTTGGGCAGCGTGACATAGCGCGGCTCGTTCAGGCGAAGGTCGGTGGTGATGACCGCGGGCAGGCTCATGGAGACCACCTCGAGACCCCCGTCGACCTCACGGGTGACCTTGGCCTTGCCATCGGCGATCTCGACCTTGGAGGCGAAGGTGGCCTGCGGGATGCCGGCCAGCGCGGCGAGCATCTGGCCGGTCTGGTTGGCGTCGTCATCGATGGCCTGCTTGCCGACGATGGCAAAGCCGGCGCCTTCCTTGTCCATGAGCGCCTTGAGCAGCTTGGCCACGGCCAGCGGCTGCAGCTCGACATCGGTCTCGACCAGCACCGCGCGGTCGGCGCCGATGGCCAGCGCGGTGCGCAGGGTTTCCTGGCAGGCGGCCACACCGCAGCTGACCGCGATGATCTCGGTGGCCACGCCCTTCTCCTTCAGGCGGACCGCCTCCTCGACGGCGATCTCGTCGAACGGATTCATCGACATCTTGACGTTGGCGATGTCGACACCGGTCTGGTCGCTCTTGACGCGGACCTTGACGTTGTAGTCGACGACGCGCTTGACGGGCACGAGGATCTTCATGGGCTGGTCTCGGTGGGGTGGTGCCGGGCAAGCCCGGCTGAACGGCCGATTATAAGGTCGGGCACTGCGCCCGACGGACCGGGAGCCGGCTCGGCGACACCGGACTCGTTAACCTTGGTTGACAAGGCGCACGATAGTCCAGCAAAATGAACTTGTCAACCGTTGTTGACGAGATGGATTCCGATGGCCGAGCCCAACCTCAAACAGCTGCTGCTCGAGCGCTCCGACTGGTTCGCCCGCGAAATCATGAAGAACGTGCGCCGCAGCGAGCATGCCTACATCACGCCGGCGCAGAGCCGCCTGCTCGCCCACATGGGCGGCAAGCCGATGAGCATGGCCGAACTCGCCCGCCGCCTGGCCATCTCGCGTCAGGCGGTGCACAAGACCGTGGCCGAACTCGCCCGCCGCGGCATCCTGGAGACCGCCGACGACCCGCAGCGGGGCAACTCCAAGCTGGTGCGCTACACCGAGAAGGGCAGGTTGGTGAACCGCGCCGGCGCGCAGATGATCCAGCGGATCGAGGCTGACATTGCCGCCCGCCTGGGCGACGCGCGCCTGGCCGACCTGAAGCGGCTGCTGGCACAGACCTGGGACGACTGAGCCGGGCGACGCCGCTGTCAGGCCACGTTGTGGCTGAGCGCGCTGGAGACCAGCCGCGCGGTGATGTCCACGATGGGGATCACCCGCTCGTAGGCCATGCGGGTGGGCCCGATGACACCGAGCGTGCCCACGATGCGGCCCTCGACCTCATAGGGCGCCACCACCACGCTGACCTGATCCATGGGCACGAGCGATGATTCGCCACCGATGAAGATCTGCACGCCATCGGCCCGGCTGGAGGCATCCATGAGTGTGAGCAGGCCGGTCTTCTTCTCGAAGAGATCGAACAGCCGGCGCATGCGCTCCATGTTGTCGGAGAGTTCGGCTACGCCCAGCAGGTTGCGCTCGCCGGAGATGACCATGGGCTCGGTCTCTTCCGTGAGGGCGCGGCCGCCCGCCTCGACCGCGCGGGTCATGAGACGGGTGATGTCGTCGCGCAGGCTGGTGAGCTCGGTCTGCAGCCGGCGTCGGATGGATTCGAGATCGAGACCGGCGAAATGATGATTGAGGTAGTTGGCCGCCTCGGTGAGCTCGGGCCCGGAGTAGTCGCGCTCGACCGCGAGGATGCGGTTCTGCACATCGCCATCCGGCGTCACCAGGATGAGCAGAACCCGGCGCTCGGACAGCCGCATGAACTCGACCTGCCGGAACAGCGAGGAGCGACGCGGCGTGGTGACCACCCCGGCGAACTGCGACAGGCTGGACAGCAGACCCGCTGCGGCCGAGAGCAGGCGCTGGGGCTCCTCGGCCTGCAGGCGATCATGGATGCGCTCGGTCTGGCCGAGCTCGAGCGGCTGGACGGTAAGCAGGGTGTCGACGAACAGCCGGTAGCCGCGGGGCGTAGGCACCCGGCCGGCCGAGGTGTGGGGGCTGGAAATCAGGCCGAGTTCCTCGAGATCGGCCATGACATTGCGGATGGTGGCCGGCGAGAGATCGAGTCCGGAGTGACGCGAGAGCGTGCGCGAGCCCACCGGCTGACCATCGGAGATGTACCGCTCTACCAGGGTCTTGAGCAGCGTCTTGGCGCGGCTGTCGAGTTCTCGCATGACGGACCTATTCTATTGGACTGCGAAACCCGCGCAAGCCGTGGGCGATCCGCCCTTCGGGTCGGCCGTCCGGCCGGGGTGGGCTCCGGGGGATTCATGGTTTAATCCCCCGCATGACCCAGGCATTCCGAACCGTCGCGCTGGTGGGCCGCTATCAGTCGGAAGGGGTGGCGCCGGCGCTTCTCGAGATCGCACGCTTTCTCGCCGGCCGCGGCATCCGGGTGCTGGTGGAGGCCGACACCTTCGAGGCCATCGGCCGACCCGAGCTCGAGGCCGCCGATGCCGAGCGCATCGGCCGCGAGGCCGATCTGGCCATCGCGGTGGGCGGCGACGGCACCCTGCTCGGCCTGGCCCGACAGCTTGCGCGCTCCCAGGTGCCGCTGGTGGGCATCAACCACGGCCGCCTGGGCTTCGTCACCGACATCGCGCTCAACCAGTGGCCCGCAGCGCTCGGCGCCATCCTCGATGGCAGCTACTCCTCGGAAGACCGCACCATGCTGGTCGCAAGGGTGGTGCGCGATGGCCGCGAGGTCTGGCGCGCGCTGGCCATGAATGATGTCGTCGTCAACCGGTCCTCGCGCACCGGCATGATCGAGCTGCAGGCCCGGGTCGATGGCGTGTTCATGTACAGCCAGCGGGCCGACGGCCTGATCGTGGCCACGCCCACCGGCTCCACCGCCTATGCGCTGTCGGCCAACGGGCCCATCCTGCATCCCCGGCTGGCCGGCATCGTGCTGGTGCCGGTCGCACCACAGTCGCTCTCCAACCGGCCGATCACGCTGCCCGACGATGTCCGCATCGACATCCGCGTGGTCGACGGCCGCGAGCCACGCGTGGCCGCCGACATGCAGGTGTTCAGCGATCTGCATGTCGGCGATGACATCGTGATCGAGCGCGCGCCGTTCAAGGTGCACCTGCTCCACCCGGCCGGCTACAGCCACTTCGCCACCCTGCGCGGCAAGCTCAACTGGCACGAGCTGCCCGTCCTGTCGCGCCCGGCCGCCTGAGGGCGGGTCGTCCTGCCATGCTGCTTGCCCTGCGCCTGCGGGACTTCGTCATCGTCGACACGCTCGAACTCGAGTTCGGGCCGGGCTTTACCGTGCTCACCGGCGAGACCGGCGCCGGCAAGTCCATCCTCATCGACGCGCTGCAGCTCGCGCTGGGCGGCCGCGGCGATGCCGGCGTGGTGCGTGAGGGCGCGTCCCGCGCCGACATCGTCGCCGAGTTCGCGCTCACCCCGGCGCTTGGTGCCTGGCTGGCCGAGCGCGATCTTGCCGGCGATCCGGGTACCGTGATGCTGCGCCGCCTGATCGAGACCGACGGCCGCTCGCGTGCCCTGGTCAACGGCCATCCCGCCACCGTGGCGCAATTGCGCGAACTCGGCGAGCAGCTGGTCGATGTCCACGGCCAGCATGCCGCCCAATCCATGCTTCGCGCCGGCGGCCAGCGCGACCTGCTCGATGCCTTCGCACAGCAGCTGCCCCTCGCCGCCGAGGTGGCCGCCGGCTTCGGGCGCTGGCGGGCCGCGCAGGAGCGGCTCGCGCAGGCGCAGGCTGCCGCGCGCGAACTCGACCTCGAACGCGAGCGCCTGCAATGGCAGCTCGGCGAGCTCGAGCAGCTCGCGCTGGCAGAAGGCGAGTGGGAGACCCTCAACCAGGAGCACCGCCGGCTGTCCCATGCCGCAGCCCTGCTCGAAGGCGCGCAAGCCGCGGTCGATGCCCTGGCCGAGAGCGACGACGCCATCAGCGGGCGACTGCAGGCCATCACCCAGCGGCTGAGGCCGCTCGCGGCCATCGACGCCCGGCTGGGCGAGGCGCTGCTGATGCTCGAGAATGCCTGCATCCAGGCCGACGAAGCCGCCTCTGCGCTGTCGGCCTATGCCGACCGGCTCGATCTCGATCCCGAGCGGCTCGCGCAGCTCGACCAGCGCATCGGCCAGGCCTTCTCGCTGGCCCGCAAGCTGCGGCTGGCACCAGAAGCTCTGGCCGGCACGCTGCTCGGCGCGCGCGCCAGGCTGGCCGAGCTCGAGGCCGCGGCCGACCCGCAACGGCTGCGGGCTGAGGAAGCGGCTGCGCGTCAGACCTTCCAGACCGCGGCCGATCGCTTGTCGGCCGCGCGCCGCGAAGCCGCCACGCGCCTGGCCCGTGGGGTGAGCGCGCGGCTGCAGCCACTGGGCATGGCTGGCGCGCGCTTCGAGGTCGATGTGCAGACCGCCGATCCGGGGCCCGGCGGCATCGACCGGGTGGAGTTCCGCATCGCCGGTCACGCCGGCACGCAGCCACGAGCGCTGGCCAAGGTTGCCTCGGGCGGCGAGCTCTCGCGGGTGGGCCTGGCGGTGGCGGTGCTCGCCGCGCAGGCCAATCCGGTGCCTACCCTGATCTTCGACGAGGCCGACGCCGGCGTGGGTGGCGCGGTGGGCGAGGCCATCGGGCAGCTCATGCGAACGCTGGGCGAGGCGCGGCAGGTGCTGTGCGTCACCCACCTGCCGCAGGTGGCGGCGCGCGCGCACCAGCACCTGTCGGTGAGCAAGGCGCAGGCCGGCGGGCGCACCGTGAGCCGCATCGCGGCGCTCGATCGCCAGGCCCGCATCGACGAGGTTGCCCGCATGCGTGCCGGCGCCGAGATCACCGCCACCAGCCGTCAGCACGCCCGCGAGCTGCTCGCGGGCGCCTGAGGCAGCCCCGGCAGCACCGGCCGGTGATCGGCAATGCGCCGCCGCCGGGCCCTCGGGTCACCGGCTGCTGCGCATTCCTCGCCTCCCGTCGGCCACCAGCGGCGCAAAGCCCGGAAAAGGGGTCTGATCCCGGGTCAGATCCTCCTTCTTCCCGATGGCGCTTCACGAACTTTTCCCTGCCCGCACCATGGAAGGCGCACTGCGGTGGCTGGCCTGGGTGGCCGCACCGGCGCTCGCCTTCCTGCTGGCCTGCGTCATGCTCGCCGTGGCCCTGGCGCAGGGCGAACTGCGCCAGGAAGCGCGCCGCCGGGTGGAGATCCTCGACGCCGATGTCGATCAGCTCGGCGCCACCGGGAGCCCGGCGCGCGTGGTGAGTGGCCGGATCTCCCTGCCCTCCGATCCCATGCGCCTGAGCGTGTTCTCCGACAGCGCAGCCAGCAGCGCCGCTTCGGACGAGCTGCTGCTCAGCACCCTCGTGCGATCACCGCGCCACGGTCATGTGGTTCAGGCCGGATTCGATGCACGAGGTCTGTGGGAGCGCAGCCGGCCGGCCATGCCGCTGGCAGCCGCTGGCGCGCTGGCCTGTGCCCTGCTCGGCCTGGTGGCGCTGCGCCAGCGCCGTTCGCCCGACGACGACATCCGCGAGGGCCTGAGCCGCGCGCTGGCCCGCGGCGAGTTCGAAGGGCATCTGCAGCCGATCATCGAGCTTGCCAGCGGCCGCTGCGTCGGTGCCGAGATGCTGATGCGCTGGCGTCACCCCACCGAGGGTCTGGTCGGGCCGGCCAGCTTCCTGCCGCTGGCCAGGGCCACCGGTCTGATCACCGACATGACCGAGCATTGCTTTCGGGCGGTGGCCGACCAGCTCGACGCTTGCGAACACCTCGGGGAGGGCTTCATGCTGAGCGTGAACTTCACCGGCGCGCAGCTGATGCGCGAGGCCGACTGCGAGCGCTTCACCGCACTGGCGCGGCCGGGCGGGCGACGCTGGTACACCGTGATCGAGGTCAGCGAGACCGACGCGCGCGACCCCGCCTTGCCGCCGCGGCTGGCCCGACTGCAGGACGCCGGCTTCCTGATCGCGCTGGACGACTTCGGCACCGCCTACGGCGGCACGCGCTGGCTGGAGCGCCTGCCGGTGGATCTGGTGAAGATCGACAACCGCATCGTCGCCACCATCGGAACCGACTCGGTGATGCGTCCCGTGCTCGACGCGATCGTGCTGGCCAGCCGCCAGACCGGCGTGCATCTGATCGCCGAGGCGGTCGAGACCCGCGCCCAGGGGGCGCACCTGCGCCAGCTCGGCGTGAGCTGCGCCCAGGGCTTTGCCTACAGCGCCGCCATGAGCGCCGAAGACTTCACCCAGCGCTGGCTGCCGGAACTCATCCGCGAGGAAGAAGGCCCGCGCACGCTCTCAGGGGCTGACCGGCATCCGGTCGACGCCTGATTCCGATCGCCGGGGGCGCCGAAGTCCGCGCTGCAGCGGGAGGCCTGGGCCCGATCAGCACCCCGCCGCCGCTCAGGCCTGGGGGCTGACCTCGGCGTCGGCGAGCAGGTCTTCGCCCTCGCCGCCCAGGCGAATGCCGCGCACCGGGCAGGCATCGAGATAGTCGAGCCCCACCGCCAGCTTGATGTGGCCACCGCCGGCTGACCGGGCATTGCTGACATCGAAGCTCACCCAGCGGTTGGCCAGCCAGGCCTCGGCCCAGGCATGGCTGGCCACCGCCTCGCGGTCGGGCGAGTAGGCATAGCCGCTGACATAGCGGGCCGGCACGCCGAGCACCCGACAGGCCGCGATGAACACCTGGGCGTGGTCCTGGCTGACCCCGCCGCCGGCGGCGAAGGCCTGGGCCGCGGTGGTCTCGGCGGAGGTGAGCCCGCGTCGATAGGGAAGCCGGTCGAGCACTGCGCTCATGAGATCGCTCACGCCGATGAGCGGACGTGCGCGCACGGTGGCGCGCATGGGTTCGACGAAGCCGCGGATGGCCTCGTCCGGTGCGGTGAGGGGCGTGGACCGCAGGAACACCTTGGGGTTGATG
>NZ_CEXFHW010000066.1:0-18825 GCF_982640115.1 Quisquiliibacterium sp.
GCTGTCGATCCAGCAGCGATTCCAGAGGCTCGAGATCGAGTGGCGCATCGACGGCGCGGCCCCGGCCGGGCTGCCCGCGGGCGGCCGCGCCCAGGCACTCGCCGAGGGCGACCGGGTCTCGCTGCGGCTGGGCGCCGGTGCCGGCGCCCCGATCGTGAGCCTGCGCCTGCGCCAGGGCCGCATCGAAGCCGACCTGAGCTGGGGCGGCGCCACCCCGCGGGCCGCACTGCTGCAGGCGGTGTAGCGCGCAATCCCCCGAACTTGCGCGGGCGAGCCGATCTGCACACACTCACCGGCTTTGCGCCGGCCTTGCCGCCAACCATCCCCAGGAGCCTTCATGAAACGCCCGCTGCTTGCCCTCGCCCTCGCCGCCCTGTGCTTCACCGCCCAGGCCCAGGAGACCAAGGTCGCCGTCGGCCTGTCCGGCTGGACGGGTTTCGCGCCGCTCACCCTGGCCAAGGAGGCCGGGCTGTTCCGCAAGCACGGTCTGGATGTCTCGCTGAAGAAGATCCCCCAGAAGGACCGCCACCTCGCGATCGCCTCGGGTGACATCCAGTGCGCGGCCACCACGGTGGAGACCTGGATCGTCTGGAACGCCAACGGCGTGGCCACCACCCAGATCTTCCAGCTCGACAAGAGCTTCGGCGCCGACGGCATGGTCGTGAAGCCCGGCATCCAGAGCATCAGGGATCTCAAGGGCAAGACCGTGGCCGCCAGCGCGCCCGGCACTGCGCCCTACTTCACCCTGGCCTGGATGCTCAGCAAGAACGGCCTGAGCCTGAAGGACGTGAACATCGTCAACCTCGAGCCGCAGGCCGCTGCCAACGCCATGATCGCCGGCACCGCCAATCTCGACGCGGCCATGACCTACGAGCCCTTCCTCAGCGCGGTGCGCGCCAAGCCGGAGGCCGGCCGCATCATCGCCACCACGCTCGACTACCCGATGGTGATGGACACCTTCGGCTGCACGCCGAAGTTCCTGGCCGAGAACCCCAAGGCCGCGCAGGCCCTGGCCAACGCCTACTTCGACGCTCTCGACATGATCAAGGCCGATCCCAAGAAGAGCTTCGAAATCATGGGTGCCGATGTGAAACAGACCGGCGAACAGTTCGAGAAGAGCCAGTCCTTCCTGCGCTGGCAGGATCGCGCCGCCAACCAGAAGTTCTTCGCCGGCGAGCACGCCGCCTTCAGCAAGGAGGCTGCCGACCTGCTGCTGGCCGCCGGCATCATCCGCCAGATTCCCGATCTGAGCCGCCTGACCGACACCCGCTTCATCAAGTAAGCCAGCCACGCCGGCATGGCCATGAAGCCGCTCACACCGGTCAGCCCGGGCGCGCGCGTCACGCTCGGGGTGAGCTTCTTCGTGCTCTTCGTGGCCGCCTGGGCGGTGGCCACGCTGGGCGGCTATGTCCAGAAGACCTTCCTCGCCGACCCGATCACCATGGTGCGCAGCGGCTGGACCCTGCTCACCGAGATGGGCTTCGCCAGGGACATCGGCATGACGGTGTGGCGGGTGGTGGGCGGCTTCATCATCGCCGCCGCGCTGGCCCTTCCGCTGGGGGTGCTGATGGGCGCCTACAAGCCCATCGAGGCCTTTTTCGAGCCCTTCGTGAGCTTTGCCCGCTACCTGCCGGCGAGCGCCTTCATCCCGCTGCTCATCCTGTGGGCGGGCATCGGCGAGGCGCAGAAGCTGGCGGTGATCTTCATCGGCAGCTTCTTCCAGCTCGTGCTCATGATCGCGGTCACGGTGGGCAACACCCGGCGCGACCTGGTCGAGGCGGCCTACACGCTGGGCGTGAGCGACCGCGGCCTGATCGGCCGCGTGCTGCTGCCCGGCGCGGCGCCCGAGATCGCCGAGACACTGCGCATGGTGCTGGGCTGGGCCTGGACCTATGTGATCGTGGCCGAGCTGATCGGCGCCTCCAGCGGCATCGGCCACATGATCACCGACAGCCAGGCGCTGCTCGCCACCGACCAGATCATCTTCGGCATCATCGTCATCGGGCTGATCGGCCTGCTGAGCGACCTGCTCTTCAAGGCGCTCAACCGCCGGCTGTTTCCGTGGGCGGCGCTGGGCCGATGAGCATGGCCACCCACCACGGCCGCGGCGCGTACGCGGCGGGGCGCACGCCATGAGCGCGGTGCTGCAGATCGCCGGCGTGGAGCGGCGCTTTGCGGGCGCGGGCGGCGGCACGCTCGCGCTGCAGGCCACCAGCCTCAGCGTGGCCGAGAACGACTTCGTCACCATCCTCGGGCCCAGCGGCTGCGGCAAGAGCACGCTGCTGCGCATCGTCGCCGGGCTCGACCATCCCACCGCGGGCGAGGTGCTGCTCGACGGTACGCGCATCGCCGGCCCGGGCGCCGACCGCGGCATGGTGTTTCAGAGCTACACGCTCTTCCCGTGGCTCGATGTGCTCGACAATGTCTGCTTCGGGCTGCGCGAGCGCGGCCTGCCGCGCTCGCAGCAGCGCGAGATCGCACAGGGCTTCATCGCGAAGGTGGGGCTGGCGGGTTTCGAGCACCACTACCCGAAGCAGCTCTCGGGCGGCATGCAGCAGCGCACCGCCATCGCGCGGGCGCTGGCCAACAACCCGCGCATCCTGCTGATGGACGAGCCCTTCGGCGCGCTCGACCACCAGACCCGCGAGCTGATGCAGGAGCTGCTGCTCGGCATCTGGGAGGCCGAGCGCAAGACCGTGCTCTTCGTCACCCACGACATCGACGAGGCGGTGTTCATGGCCGGCCGCGTGGTGGTGATGAGCGCCCGGCCGGGGCGCATCAAGCTCGACCGCCCGGTGGAGCTCGCCCATCCGCGCCATTACTCGATCAAGACCACCCCGGCCTTCGCGGTGCTCAAGGCCGAGCTCACCGAGAGCGTGCGGGTGGAGGTGCTGGCGGCGCAGCGGGGCGGAATCGCCGGCCCGGGCCGGTCGCCTCCTGCCTGCCACTGACACCCTGGTCAGCGGCCCGCACGCCTGGCGCGCGCGGACCGAATCCACCCCCTCGCCCGGGCGCCACGCCCGGCATCCGGGGCACACTGACCGCCTGCGCCGCAGCCCAGCGCGGCGCCCAACGCCAGGAGCCCTTCGCCATGGAATTCGAACACAGCGCCCGATCAATCGAACTGCAGCACCGCGTCCGCGACTTCATGGAACGGCATGTCATGCCGGTGGAAATGGAGTACAGCGCGCAGGTCAAGGCAGACACCCGCTACCGCACGCCGCCGCTGATGCAGGAGCTCAAGCGCAAGGCGCGCGCCGAAGGTCTGTGGAACCTCTTTCTCACCGGCGAGCACGGCCCCGGCCTGAGCAACCTCGAGTACGCGCCCATCAAGGAGATCATGGGACGGGTGCTGTGGGCGCCCGAGGTCTTCGACTGCTCGGCGCCGGATGTGGGCAACATGGAGCTGCTCGCGCAGTTCGGCAATGCCGAGCAGAAGGCGCAGTGGCTCGAGCCGCTGCTGGCCGGCGAGATCCGCTCGGGCTTCTCGATGACCGAGCCCGAGGTGGCCAGCAGCGATGCCACCAACATCCGCTGCAGCATCGTGCGCGACGGCGACCACTATGTGATCAACGGCCGCAAGTGGTACACCTCGGGCGCCATGAACGAGGACTGCCGGATCCTCATCGTCATGGGCAAGACGGCGCCCGACCATCCCGAGAAGCACCGCCAGCAGTCGATGATCCTGGTGCCGCGCGACACCCCCGGGGTGCGCATCGTGCGCGACATGCATGCCTTCGGCTATGACGACGGCCCCGGCGGTCACCCCGAGGTGGTCTACGAGAATGTGCGGGTGCCGGCTTCCAACATGATCCTCGGCGAGGGTCGGGGCTTCGAGATCGCGCAGGGCCGGCTCGGCCCGGGGCGCATCCACCACTGCATGCGCCTGATCGGCTGCGCGCAGCGCGCCCTCGAGATGATGATCGCCCGCGCCAACAGCCGGGTGGCCTTCGGCATGACGCTGGGCGAGCACGGCTCGGTGCGCGAAGACATCGCGCATTCCTTCTGCGACATCGAACAGGCCCGGCTGCTCACCCTGCGCGCTGCCGACAAGATGGACCGCGAGGGCAACAAGGCCGCGCTTGATCTGATCGGCGCGGCCAAGATCGTGGTGCCCACCATGGCGGCGCGGGTCATCGACCGGGCCATCCAGCTGCACGGCGCGGCCGGCGTGTCGCAGGACACCTTCCTGCCGCAGGCCTATGTGTATGCGCGCTTCATCCGCATCGGCGACGGGCCCGATCAGGTGCACCTGTCGCAACTCGGCCGGCGCCTGCTCAAGACCGGCGGCAAGCGGGCATGAGCGCCGCGGCCGGGGGCCGGCTCGCCGGCCGGGTGGCGCTGGTCACCGGCGCGGGCGGGGGCATCGGCCGGGCGATCGCGCTGCGGCTCGGCGCCGAGGGTGCCGCGGTGGCGCTGATGGACCTTGCCGCGGCCCGGGACACCCTGGGCCAGACCGAGGCCGCGGTGCGCGAGAGTGGCGCGCGCTGCGCGAGCGCCGTCGGCGATGTCGCCGACCCCGGGTCGGTGGCGCAGGCGCTCGCCGCGCTGCAGGCCGCCCTCGGGCCGATCGACTGCCTGGTCAACAACGCCGGCCTGACCGGCCACATTGCGGCCCTCACCCGCATGAGCGCGGCCGGCTGGGAGCGCGAGCTCGCGGTCAACCTGAGCGGGCCGTTCCACCTGACGCAGGCGCTCCTGCCCGGCATGGTCGAGCGCCGCTGGGGCCGGATCGTGAACATCTCGTCGGTGGCGGCGCTTGGCGGGCTCTACTACCAGGCCGGCTACTCCGCGAGCAAGGCCGGGCTGCTCGGCCTGACCCGCACGGTGGTGCTCGAGCATGCCCGCCACGGCATCACCTGCAATGCGGTGCTGCCCGGGCTGATCGGCACACCCGCGGTGCTGGGCATGCCGCCCGCGGTGCTCAACGACGCGGTGGCGCTCACGCCGGCGCGCCGCACCGGCGAGCCGGCCGAGATCGCCAGCGTGGTGGCCTTCCTGTGCAGCCCCGAAGCAGCCTTCGTGAACGGCGCCGAGATTCCGGTGGATGGCGGCGGCCACCTCAGCCCGGTGGTGCTGGGCAGCGGGCGCGAGCTGCGCGAGCGGCAGGCCGCACAGCGTGGAGAAGAGCCTCGCGGCGCCTGAGCACCGGCGCGGCGCCAGGCGGCATCATCACCGGCAAGCCCTGGAACCATCCATGCAGCCGGCCTGCCACGCCGCCGCTCAGGTCTGGAACCAGGGCGGCCGGCCGGCCGTCCAGAGCTCGCCCCACAGCCGCCCGCCACCATCGACCGTGCAGACCTCGCCGGTGACGAAGTTGCCCGCCGGCCCGGCGATCCAGGCGCAGGCCTGGGCGATGTCCCAGGGCGATCCCCAGCGCTTCATGGGATTGGCCCTGGGCCACTCCTTCGCGGCCTCGGGCGGGTAGACCGCCAGGCCCTCGGTGCCGATCAGGCCGGGCGACACGCAGTTCACGCGGATGCCCAGCGGCGCCCACTCCACCGCCACCGTGCGCGACACGCCGATGACCCCGGCGCGCGCGGCCACGGTGTGAGCGATGCCCGGCAGGCCGCGCTCAGTGGGCGCCACGATGTTGACGATGCTGCCGCCGCGGCCGGCATCGCGCCAGCGCTGCGCGGCGGTCTGCATCATGTACCAGGTGCCGTTGAGGTTGCCGGCGATGACCGCGTTCCAGCCATTGATGGAGAAGTCGATGGCGGGCTTGGGAAACTGGCCGCCGGCGTTGTTGATGAGGATGTCGGGCAGGCCGAACTCGGCGGCGCAGCGCGCAAAGAGCGCGCTCACCTGATCGGGCTCGCGGATGTTGGCGGTCATGCCGATCATGGTGGCGCCGCGCTCGCGCGCGAAGCCCGCCACGGTCTCGAGCCGCTCGGCGGTGCGCCCGCAGATCACCACCCGCGCGCCCAGCCGGGCGAAGAGCAGCGCGATGGCGCGGCCGATGCCCGAGCCGCCGCCCGAGACGATCACCGTGGCGCCGGCATAGAGGTCGGACCGATAGACCGTGGGCGCCGCCCAGAGGTCTTCCAGGGTGACGCCGACGCCGGAGGGGGGAAGGGCGGTGTCCACGCGAGCCTCAGCCACGCAGCATTTCGCCGCTGATGATCATCTTGCGAACCTCGGTGGTGCCGGCGCCGATCTCGAGCAGCTTGTTGGCCCGGTAGAGCCGGTTGATCTCGGACTCCCAGATGTAGCCGGTGCCGCCGTGAATCTGCACCGCCTCGTCGAGCACGCGATTGAGCATGTTGCCGGCGAACATCACCGAGGCGGCGGTGATCTTGTGGATCTCGCCGCGACCGCCGGCGCCCTCCTGCAGGTGATTGCAGGCGCGCAGGGCCTGGTAGGTGAACAGACGCATGGCCTCCACCCACACATACATGTCGGCGAGCTTGGACTGGATCATCTGGAAGTTGCCGATCGGCTGGCCGAACTGCTCGCGGTTGCGGGCATGGTCCAGCGACAACTGCAGGGCGCGCTCGGCAATGCCCAGGCAGATCGGAGAAACCATCGCGCGCTCCAGATCCAGGCCGCTCATGAGCACCCGCACGCCGCGGTCTTCTTCGCCCACCCGGTTGGCCAGCGGCACGCGGCAGTCCTCGAAGACCAGCTCGCCGGTCTGGCTGCCGCGAAAGCCCATCTTGACCAGCTTCTGCGCCACGCGGAAGCCCGGAAAGTCCTTCTCGACGATGAAGGCCGAGATGCCCTGCGCGCCCTTGCCGGGATCGGTCTTGGCGTACACCAGGAGCACATCGGCCACCGGGCCGTTGGTGATGTAGAGCTTGCTGCCGTTCAGCAGGTAGTGGTCGCCCTCGCGGCGCGCGGTGGTGCGCATGGCGCCCAGCGCATCGGAGCCCGCGCCGGGCTCGGTGAGGCCGAGCGCGCCGGTGAGCTCACCCCGGGCCAGGCCCGGCACATAGCGGGCGCGCTGCGCGTCGCTCGCGTTGCGCAGGATGTTGTTCAGGCACAGGTTCTCGTGCGCCATCCAGCTCAGGCCGAAGGCATGGTTCCAGCGGCTGAAGGCCTGCGCCACCAGGGCGCTGGCAAAGAGGTCCATGCCGGCCCCGCCGAGTTCGGGCGGCACGGTTACGCCGCAGAAGCCGTTGCGGCCGCACAGCGCCATGGCGTGCGCGGGCCACCACTCCTCGTCATCCATGCGCCGGGCCAGCGGATAAAGCTCCTGGCGGGCGAAGCGATCGGCGGCATCGAGCACGCCACGCTCCTCGGCGCTCAGACCGCTGAAGATCGCGGCGGGATCGGCGGTGGCGCCGAGCGGGGATGCGTGGTCTGCCATGCCGACTCCCGTGCTTGACAGGGCCTCGGCCCTGCCCTTAAATGAATTTGACTCACTCATGGTATCCACGCCGGTTCACCCAGGCAACATGCACTTCTCCGGTCATTTCACTGCGCGCCATCCCGCCTGCACAGATGCGTTGATGAGTGACACTCGACATCGGGCGGGAGATGCCGTGCAGGGGCGCCGGGCATGAGCCGCGCGGTTCAGGCGCGCGCACCGGTGCGCCTGCCTCGGGAACGCCGCGAGCGCGACATCCTCGCCGCCGCGCGGGCGGTGTTCTGCGAACGCGGCTATGCCGACGCGGGCGTGGCCGAGATCGCCGCGCGCGCCAGGGTGGTCGAGGGCACGCTCTACAAGTACTTCGAGAGCAAGCGAGTGCTGCTCGAGCGGGTGCTCGAGCGCTGGTACGAGAGCCTGCTCGCCGACTACGCCGAGCACCTGCCGGGCATCCGCGGCACCCGCGCCCGGCTGCGCTACATCCTTTGGCGGCATCTGCGCACGGTGCGCGATGACACGCCGCTCGCGCGGCTGGTGTTCCTCGAGGTGCGCGCGCATGACGACTACCCGACATCGCCGCTCCATGCGCTCAACCGGCGCTACACGGGCCTCCTCGGCGGCGTGCTGGCCGAGGGCGTGGCCGCGGGCGAGCTGCGCGCCGATGTGCCGGCCCGGGTGGTCCGAGACATGGTCTACGGGGGGCTCGAGCATCTGTCCTGGCGCCACCTCACCGGCCGCGGCCGGCTCGACATCGACCGCGAGGCCGACGACATGCTGCGCCTGCTCTGGGGCGGCATCGCACGCCCCGAAGCGGCGCCGCCGCAGGCTGCGGGCACGCCCCTGGAGGCGCAGCTGCGCCGGCTCGAACAGGCGGCCGATCGCCTGGAGGCCGCGAGCCGGGGCGCGCGCTGAGCTCGGCCCCCACCGCACCCTGATGGACTCCCCGCCATGACGCCCACGCTCCCCGCCCGCTGGCCATTCCACACCGTGCTGGTCGCCAACCGCGGCGAGATCGCCGTGCGGGTGCTGCGCACGCTGCGCGCGCTTGGCCTGCGCGGCGTGGTCGCGCACGCGGCGGCCGACCGCGACTCACCCGCGGTGCGTCTGGCCGACCAGGCCATCGAGATTGCCTCGGCCACCCCGGTGGGTGCCTATCTCGACGGCGAGGCCATCGTGGCGGCGGCGCGCGCCACGGGCGCCGGGGCCATCCATCCCGGCTACGGCTTCCTGTCCGAGAACGCCGGCTTCGCGCGGCAGGTGCGGGCCGCGGGCCTGGTCTTCGTGGGCCCCGATCCCGAGGCCATCGCGCTCATGGGCGACAAGGTGCGGGCGCGCGCCTTCGTGGCGCAGGCGGGTTTTCCGGTGGCGCCCTCGGCCATCGAGGATGACCACCCGGCGAGCTTTGCCGCGCGCGCCGCAGCGGTGGGCTTTCCGCTGCTGATCAAGCCCGCCGCGGGCGGCGGCGGCAAGGGCATGCGCATCGTGCGCGAGCCCGCGCGGCTGGCCGAGGAGCTTGAGCGCGCGCGCAGCGAGGGGGCCCGCTACTTCGGCGATGGCCGGCTCTATGTGGAACGCTATGTCGAGAACCCGCGGCACATCGAGGTGCAGGTGCTCGGCGATCACCACGGCAACCTGGTCCACCTCCTCGAGCGGGAATGCTCGGTGCAGCGCCGCTTCCAGAAGATCATCGAGGAAACCCCCTCGCCCGCGCTCGATGCCGACAGCCGCGCGCGCATCTGCGAGGCCGCCGCCGGCATCGCCCGGCGCGCCGGCTACCGCAACGCCGGCACGGTGGAATTCATTCTCGGCGCGGGCGGCGAGTTCTACTTCCTCGAGATGAACACCCGGCTGCAGGTGGAGCACCCGGTCACCGAGCAGGTCACCGGCATCGACCTCGTGCGCGAGCAGTTGCGCATCGCGGCGGGCGAGCCGCTCGGCTACGGTCAGGGGCAGGTGCGGGCCCGCGGTCACGCCATCGAGTACCGCATCTATGCCGAAGACCCCGCCGCGGGCTTCATGCCCACCACCGGGCCGCTGCTGGCGCATCGGCCGCCGCAGCTCGACGGCGTGCGCGTCGATGCCGGCGTGAGCGAGGGCCAAGTCATCACCGCCGCCTTCGACCCGATGCTCGCCAAGCTGATCGTCACCGGCGCCGATCGCGAGCAGGCCCGCGCGCTGGCCGAGCGCGCGCTCGCCGACTATGTGCTGCTCGGTTGCCGCAGTAATCTCGGCTTCCTGCGCCGGCTGAATGCGCATCCGGCCTTCGCGGCGGGCGAGGTGCATACCGGCTTTCTCGATGCCCACCCCGAGATCGCTGCCGAGCCACCGCCCGCGCCCGACACCCTGCTGCGCCTGCTTGGCGCGGCGGCCCTTGCCAGCCGGCCGCTGCGCGAGGCGGCCGACGCGGTGCCGGCCCTGCACGCCGCCATGGGCGCCTGGCGAAACTGATGCCGGCCCGAACCTCTTCACCAGAGCCCTGTGAGGCCGACCGCCCATGCGCCACGCTGTCCTGCTGAACCAGACCGAACACGAACTCTGGCTGGGCCCCACAGCCCACGGCGGGCACGCCCTGCATGCCCTCGGCGAGGTGGTGCCGGTGTCGCTCAGCCTGGGGGCCGATGGCAGCGGCCTGCTGCAGCTGGGCGCTCAGGCCGTGCCGGTGGTGGTGGCCACGCAGGGCGACACGCTGTTCATCCACCTCGACGGCATCAACCATGAACTGCGGCTGCGTCACCCACTGGAGCGCGCAGCCGGCGAGGCTCAGGCCGGCGGGGATGACTCGGTGCGCGCGCCCATGCCCGGTACCGCAGTCAGCGTGGCGGTGAATGCCGGTGATGCGGTGACACGCGGCACGCCCTTGCTGGTGATGGAGAGCATGAAGCTCGAGACCACGCTCACCGCCCCGCGCGATGCGGTGGTGCAGTCGGTGCGCGTGGCGCCCGGCCAGTCCTTCGAGCGCGATGCGGTGCTGGTGGTGCTGGCCAGCGCGGAGGCAGCATGAAGCGCATCGAGTCCCGGCTGGATACCCGCTCGGCCGAGTTCCTGGCCAATGCCACGCACAACCGCGCGCTCGCCGCCGAGCTGCGCGAGCGGCAGCAGCGCGCCCGCCACGAACGCCCGGCGCGTGATCGGGAGCGGCTCGCCCGTCAGGGCAAGCTCTTCGTGCGCGACCGGCTCGAGCGCCTGCTCGACCCGGGCACGCCCTTCCTGGAGCTGTCCACGCTCGCGGCGAACATGGCCTGGGGCGGCGAGGTGCCCGGCGCGGCCTGCGTCACCGGCATCGGCATCGTCGCCGGGCGGGAAGTGGCCATCCACGCCGACGACGCGAGCGTGAAGGGTGGCGCCTGGTATCCGCACACCGTGAAGAAGATCGTGCGGCTGATGGACATCGCCATCGAGAACCGGTTGCCGGTGGTGCATCTGTGTGACAGCGCCGGCGGCTTTCTGCCCGCGCAGTCGCAGCTCTTTGCCGATCGCCAGTTCGCGGGCCGCATCTTCCGCAACCAGTCGGTGCTCTCGAAGATGGGGGTGCCGCAGGTGGCCATCGTGCTCGGCCACTGCACCGCGGGCGGCGCCTATGTGCCGGCGCTGTCGGACTACAGCGTGATCGTGCGCGGCACCGGCGCCATCTTCCTGGGCGGTCCGCCGCTGGTGAAGGCGGCCACCGGCGAGGAGGTGAGCGTCGACGAGCTCGGTGGCGCCGACATGCACACCCGGGTGTCGGGTGTGGCCGACTACCCGGCCGCCACCGAAACCGAGGCGATCGCGATCGCCCGCGACATCGTTGCGCAGTGGCATGTGCCGGCCAAGACCGATCACGACCGGGCCGAGCCGGAAGCGCCGCTGTACGACCCCGCCGAGCTCTACGGGGTCATTCCGCGCGACATCAGGGTGCAGTTCGACATGCGCGAAGTCATCGCCCGCATGGTCGATGGCAGCCGCTTCCACGAGTACCAGCCGGCCTACGGCAGCACGCTGGTCTGCGGCTACGCCCGCCTCTGGGGCCATCGGGTGGGCATCCTGGCCAACAACGGCGTGCTCTTCAACGACAGCACGCTCAAGGGCGCGCATTTCATCGAGCTGTGCAACCAGAACCGCACGCCGCTGGTCTTCCTGCAGAACATCACCGGCTACATGGTGGGGCGCGACTACGAGCGCGCCGGCATCACCAAGGACGGCGCCAAGATGATCATGATGGTCGCCGGCTCGGAGGTGCCCAAGTTCACGGTCATCGTCAACGGCTCGTTCGGTGCCGGCAACTACGGCATGGCCGGGCGGGCCTTCGATCCGCGGCTGCTCTTCATGTGGCCGCAGGCGCAGATCTCGGTCATGGGCGCCGAGCAGGCGGCCGGCGTGCTGAGCGAGGTCAAACTGCGCCAGCTCCAGCGCGAGGGCCGCACGCCAAGCCCGGCCGAGATCGAGGCCATCAGGGCGCCGATCATCGATGACTACCGGCGCGAGTCGAGCGCCTGGTACTCCACCTCGGAGCTCTGGGACGACGGCGTGCTGGACCCGCTCGACACCCGCAACGCCCTGGGCATCGGCCTGTCGGCTGCGATGAACGCGCCGATGGGTACGCCGGGCTACGGGGTGCTCAGGCTCTGAGCCTGCGCCCGGGAGCCCCTCACCACGGCTCGATCTTCGAGCGCAGGTCCAGCTCGAAAGTCCAGGCGCGTGGCGGCTGCTGGTGGAGGAACCAGTAGGCATCCGCCAGCCCGTCCAGGTCGATCAGGCGCTCCTCGCCCATCTTCTGGACGATCTCGGGACGCCCCTTGCGCAGCTTGTCGCCATCGATGCCGCCATCGACCACGACATGGCCGACATGCAGCCCCTGCGGCCCCAGCTCCTTGGCCATGGCCTGCGCCATGTTGCGCAAGGCGGCCTTGGCCGAGTTGAACGCGGCGAAGCCCGCCCGGCCGCGCAGCGACGCACTGGCGCCGGTGAACAGCAGGGTGCCTCCCCGAGGCAGCATGCGCCGCGCTGCTTCGCGACCGAACAGGAAGCCCCCGAAGCAGCACACCCGCCAGGCCTGCTCGAAGTAGGCCGCCTCCATGGTGAGCACGCCCCCCGGCGTGTTGTTGCCGGCGTTGTAGACCGCCACATCGAGGTCGCCATCGGCTGCGCACACCTGGTCGAAGAGCGCCTGCACATCGGCCTCGCGGGTGGCATCGGCCACGACCGCCGTGGCGGCGCCCCCCACGGCTCGAATCTGCTGAACCACCCGCTCGAGGCTCTGCGCCGTGCGCCCGGCCACGAACACATGCAGGCCCTCGCGGGCGAAGCGTGCGCTGATGCGGGCACCCAGACCCCGCTCGGCGCCCACGCCGATGACCAGTGCGTTCTTCATCATGTTGGCCATGGCGGTCATCCGACGAAGCTGAGCAAGCCGGGATCAGGCACTGGGAGCCCCCACGGGCGCGGCACGGCGCAAGGGCTCTTCGCGGATCGGCAGATGCACGAGCGCCGCGGCCACGGCCAGCAGGATGTCGACATACCAGATCCAGTTGTACGACCCGGTGGCCTCGAAGACCCGCCCGCCCAGCCAGGCACCCAGGAAGCCGCCGATCTGGTGCGAGAACATCACGATGCCGAACAGCGTGGCCATGTTGGCCGGCCCGAAGAACTTCGCCACCAGGCCTGCCGTGGGTGGCACGGTGGAGAGAAAGGTCAGCCCCATCACCGCGGCAAAGGCCAGCACCACCGGCCCGGTCTTGGGCGCGAGCAGAAACACCAGCACGGCGAGGGCGCGCGTGGCGTAGACCAGCGACAGCATCGACTTCATGCGCCAGCGGCTCATGGCCCAGCCCGCGGTCACGCTGCCTGCGATGTTGAACAGGCCCAGCAGTGCCAGCGACCATCCGGCCCAGACGGTGGGCAGACCGCAGGAGGCCACCACGCCCGGCAGGTGCGTGGCCAGGAACGCGACATGGAAGCCGCAGGTGAAGAAGCCGGCGCCCAGCAGCAGATAGCTGCGGTTGCGAAACGCATCGCCGATGGCGGCACGGGTGCCCAGCACCTTCTGGCCGGCCGGCGCCGCCTGCAGCGCGTTGCCGCGCAGCACGAAGGCGGCCGGCAGGCACAACAGCACCAGCAGGCCGATGATCTGCATGGCAGACGCCCAGCCCAGGCTCACCATCAGCGTGGCGGCGATCGGCGCCATGGCGAACTGGCCGAAGGAGCCGCCGGCATTGACGATGCCGGCCGCAAGGCCCCGGCGCTCGGGCGGGATCAGCCGGGTGGTGGCTGCCATCAGCACGGCAGGCCCCGCCATGCCCGATCCACCGGCAGCCAGCACGCCGATGGCGAGGATCAGCCCCCAGGTGCTGGTCATGTAGGGCGTGATGAAGGTGCCCACCGCCACCAGCAGCGCGCCGATGAACAGCACGCGCCCGGCGCCGATCTTGTCGGCCATGGCGCCCGCGAATGGCTGTGTGAGCCCCCACCACAACTGCCCGAAAGCGAAGGCCAGGCTGATGCTGGTCAGCCCGAGGCCGGTGGCGGTGTTCAGCGGCGACAGGAACAGACCCATGGTCTGCCGCGTGCCCATGGTGAGCGCGAAGGTGCCGGCGGCGGCGAGCAGCACCAGCCAGAAGGCGGTGCGCCTGGGATCGTTCATGGATGCCTCCTGGGGCGGCAGGGTTCAGCTTGGGCGCGCGCTGCGCAGCGCGCCCGGGCAGCGCGCGAAGTCATGCAACGGCGCTCCGGATGAGGCGAAAGGCGGTGGCAATGGGCTGCAGGTGCTGCGCCTCGGGCAGGCGTCGGCGGCTGGAGACGCGGACACCCTCGTTGAACAGCATCAGCATGGCGGCCAGTTCCTCGGACTGCGCTGGCGTTGTGCCGGCATCCTCGAGGCAGCGCCGAAAGAAACCCTGAAGACTCAGCAGGTGGCTGCTTGCGCGCGCAACCAGATCGTCATCGAGACCGGCGAGCTCGATCACGGAGTTCACGAGCATGCAGCCCCAGCCTGAGCGGACGCCCCGCCCGCCGGCGAGGCTTCCCTCGAGGAACTGCTGAAGAACATCGAGGGGCGCCTTCTCGCGGCACTCTCGCTCGAGCATGTCCATCACGCGGGCCGAGAACAGGTCCATGCAGGCGATGTAGAGGGTGCGCTTGTCGGTGAACGCGGCGTAGAAGCTGCTGCGGCCGATTTCCATGGCCGCCAGCAGATCGGCCAGCGAGGTGGCCTGGTAGCCCTTTCGCCAGAACAGCGCCAGCGCCTTGTTCAGGGCCTTGCTGCGATCGAACTCAAGGGGACGCGCCATGCTTGCATTCTGTACCGTTTGGTTCAGAATCGCAAGCAGCCGCTCTCCGCTGCTTTCAGTCAGCCAGCCCCAAATCTCCGCACAAAGGCAAGCCTCATGACCAAACCCGTCTGTCTGATCCTCGGTGCCGGCGCCGGCATCGGCGGCAACGTTGCAAGGCGCTTCGCCCGCGAGGGCTACCACGCCTGCCTCGCGCGGCGCAGCGACAAGGCCGGGCTCGACCGGCTGGTGGCCGAGATCCAGGCCGAGGGCGGCTCGGCCAGCGGCTACATGATCAACGCCGTGGAGGAAGGCAGCATCGAACAGCTGGTCACCCACATCGAGGCCGAGGTCGGCCCGATCGCGGTGGCGGTGTTCAACCTCGGCGCGCAGATCGGCGACCGCGGCCTGGCCAGCACCACGCTCAAGGCCTTCGAGATGGGCTGGCGCATGGCCACCTTCGGCCTGTTCCGGCTGGCACAGGTGCTGTTTCCGTACATGGAGCAGCGCGGCACGGGCGTGCTGCTCGTCACATCGGCCACCGCCGCCCTGCGCGGCAATGCGGGTCAGCATTCGCATGCCGCCGCCATGGGCGGGCGGCGCATGCTTTGCCAGTCGCTGAACGCGCAGTTCGCGAGCAAGGGCATCCATGTGTCGCACATCGTGATCGACGGCGCGGTCGATGCGCCCGACACCCTGGGCAAGATGCTCGGGCCCGAGCGTTTCCAGGCGCTGCGCGAGAAGAAGGGCCTGGAGAACGACGGCCTGCTGGTGCCCGCCGAGGTGGCCAACACCTACTACCACCTGGCGCATCAGCACCGGTCGGCCTGGACCTTCGAGCTCGACCTGCGTGCCCACTCCGACCTGGCCTGGTGGAACCACGCCAGCAGCCCCGATCTGAAGTAGCCCCCCCCGAGCGCAACCGGGAACATTGCGCGACCCTCCAGGAGCACGAGCATGAGCAAGACCATTGAACTGATCTTCGATTTCGTCAGCCCCAACGCCTATCTGGTGTGGCAACCGCTGCGCGCGCTGGCCGCGCGGCAGGGTGCCCAGATCAGGATCACGCCAGCCTTCCTCGGCGGGATGCACAAGCTGACCGGCAACGCGCCGCCCTTCATCCGCGACGCCGAGGTCAAGGGCAAGAACGCCTATGCCCGGCTGGAGATGCAGCGCTTCATCGAGAAACACGGCCTGCACCGGTTCAAGATGAACCCCACCTTCCCGTTCAATTCGGTCAACCTGCTGCGCATGCTGGTGTCGCTGGAAGGCGATGACCAGATCCGCCTGATCGAGGCACTCAATCCCGCAATCTGGGAGCAGGGGCTCGATGTCACCGACGCCGCCGCGGTCGCGGCCGTGCTGACCCAGGCCGGCTTCGATGCCGCCGCGCTCGTTGCCAGAACGCAGGACGGCGCCATCAAGCAGGCCCTGATCGACAACACCGAGAAGGCCGTGGAGCGAGGCGCCTTCGGCATTCCGACCTTCTTCATCGGCACCGAGATGTTCTTCGGCAAGGAACGTCTCGGGCAGATCGAAGAGATGCTTGCAGACCGCTGATCGCGCAGCACGCTGCCGATCACACCGGAGTAGCCCCCGCATCCCGGGGGCACGATTCCCACCATCGAGGAGCCCGACACCGGCTTCACGCCGGGCCGCAGCTCACGCTGGCCGACTTTGCCGCGTATGGGGAGGTCGGGCAGCTTCAGCCATGCTTCCTGAATCTCCTGGACTTCGCGCCCTTCCCGAACATCCGCCGCTGGCTCGACGACATGCAGCAGGTCGCCGACCATGACACGGTGCACACCGTGCTCACCGAGATGGGCGCGATCGACCGCGAAGCGCCGGGCATGGACAGGATCCGGAACGCGAATCGGGTCGCGCAAGGCAAGGGGCTCGGCATCGTCGGGCGAAATCGAGGCCACGGTGTCGATCATCGGAACGGTACGGGTCGTCGATTGCTTCGCGGCTTCGTCGCCGACATGCTCCTCGATGAAGGCGCGCAGGCCACCGCCGCCTCCGTCCGGCTGCACAGGTCGTCCACCGGCGGCACGCGAGGCCAGCCCGTAGAGCGGGGCCGGCTGATGCAGGCGCACGAACGGACAGGCGTCGTTCCGGTGGACACCGGGCGCCGCGCCGCGGTCGACGATGGCCATGGTGGCGTCGGTCTCCTGCAGCAGCACATCGACGAAACCCATCGAGATGGCACCGGCGCCAGGACCGGCGTCAACCGTCAGGATGCAACCCGCCTCGGCCGATGCGTCGCTGCGTCGCTGCGGCGCGATCACACTTGCGATGCCGACTGCCGCTCATTACTATCAAGCTTTTAGTAAGGCGCATCATGCATGAGTCGACCATCACCGCCAAGGGCCAGACCACCGTCCCGGTCGGGATTCGGGAGCAGGTCGGCGCCGGGCCGGGCAGTCGGCTCGTCTGGCATGTGCTGCCCAATGGAACGCTCATCGTGCGCGCCAAGACCGGCAAGCTGCTCGATCTGGCGGGTACCGTGAAACCCCCGAAGCGCGGGAAAGTGTCGGTCGACGACATGAACGCCTGGCGCTGAGCGCAGGCCCGCCGCATGGCTGCGCTGGACACCAACATCCTGGTGCGCCTGCTGGTCGCCGACGACGCCAGGCAGCTCGTCCGCGTTCAGGCCCTCATCCGGGATGCCATCGAACGAGAAGAGCCCCTCTTTGTCCCGGTGAGCGTCTTCCTCGAGCTCGAATGGGCGCTGCGCTCGGTCTACCGACTTGGCAAGGCGGACATCGTCGCCGCGCTGTCCGCCGTGCTGTCGGCCGCCGAGCTCGTCTTCGAGTCCGAGGCGGGCCTCGAATGGGCGCTGCATCAGTACGAGACCACCGCCGCCGATTTCAGCGATTGCCTGCATGTGGCGTTGGCCGAAGCGGCCGGGCACCGACCACTCTGGACCTTCGACAGGAAGGCGGCCCGGGTCGAGGGCGCGCAGCTGCTCGGAGGGTGAGCGTACCCGGGCCAAGCGCGGCGATTCGGCCGGCGTCCTGGCAAGCTGCGGCAGGCGCGCGCCGGCAGCGTGCGCGAACGGCGCTGACATTCGAGGCGGGCGCCCGTGTCCACTTCCTATTTCCTGGACACCAACATCCTCGTCTACGCCACCTCGCTGGCCCCCGACCACCTGCCCAAGCGCGAAGTGGCGCGCGCCTGGGTGGCGCGGCCCGACTGGGGCGTCTCCACCCAGGTGCTGATGGAACTCTTCGCCCAGGCGCGGCATCGCCACTACCTCTCGCACTGGGACGCCGCCATTCTCTGCGCGGCCCGTCGCCTGGGCGCGCACACCGTCGTCAGCGAGGATCTCGCCCCAGGGCAGGACTATGGCGGCGTGCGCGTGCTGAACCCCTTCCAGAGCCCGCCCTCCGGGCTGGTCCTGGCCTGAGCCGCACAGGCCGTCCCGGGACCGGGCCCCTCGCAGAGGGCCCACGCGGGACATCTGCCCCGTGGCCGAGGTAGTACCGCGGTGCCAGGATCCCCGGGGACCACACCCAGCCGCGCCGCGCGTCCGAGCGCCAGGAGACGACGATGTTCAAGGTATCCGTGATGTACCCGAACCAGGCCGGAGCACGCTTCGACCACGCCTACTATCGCGACCGCCACATGCCGATGGTGGCCGAAAAGCTCGGCACGGCGCTGGTGCGCTACACGGTCGACAAGGGGGTGGCAGGCGGCGCCCCGGGCTCGCCACCGGCCTTCCTGGCCTCTTGCGCACTGTACCTGGAGTCGCTGGAGCCCTTTCAGACCGTCATGGCCACACACGGCGCCACGATCATGGCCGACATCCCCAACTACACCGATGTCGCGCCGCAGATCGAGATCACCGAGGTGGTGGTCGGCTGAGCCCGCCCTCAGCCCTCCCGCCAGAACGGATTGCTCCACGCCCGGCGGCCCTGCGCATCGAGGACCGTCAGCCGCATGAAGCCGTGCTTGCCGAGCTTGTACGCGGGCAGGCGGGCATGGGTGAGGTCGTGGCCAATGGCATGCACCTCGCGCGATCCCTTGCCCTGCAGGTAGATGCCGGTGGCGGGCGAGCACTCCACCACCAGCTCGTCGCCCTCGACGCGGATGTCGCGAAGCTCCACCCCGGTGGTGCTGTAGTACTGGCCGGCCTTGAGCGCCGCCAGCAGCGCCTCGGGGCTGCACTCCGTGGCGCGCACCATCACCCAGGCGCCGAAGGCATCGTCGAGCTCGAAGTGGGCGTCATCGCAGGCCAGCGCATTGAGCCGGTGGCCGAGCGCGAGCATCTGG
>NZ_CEXFHW010000067.1:0-18765 GCF_982640115.1 Quisquiliibacterium sp.
CAGCACTCGCCGGCCTGCCCGAGGGCGCGCTCTACCCGGGTTCCTGGAGCGAGTGGTGCGCCGATCCGGCCCGGCCGGTGGCCACCGGTCCCCATCCCTAAAGCGCGCGGTCATGGCGGCCACCCCGGGCTGGCCGCCTGGCGAGCGCGTGCCCACAAGGACGCCATGGCGCGACTGATCTTCTTCTGCGGCCACGCCGGCACCGGCAAGACCACGCTCGCCCGTCGCCTGGTCTCGCGCCTGCACGCAGCCACCGGCGAAAGCTGCTGTCTTCTGGACAAGGACACGCTCTACGGCGCCTTCTCGTCGCGGGTGATGGGCCTGCTCACCGGCGACCCCCATGACCGCGACAGCCCCACCTACCTCGAGAAGCTGCGCGATCTGGAATACACCGGCCTGATCGAGGTGGCGGCCGAGAACCTGGCCCTGGGCGTGAATGTGCTGGTGGTGGGACCGTTCTCGCGCGAGGTGCGCGCGCACCGGCTGCATGACGGCAGCGCCTTCCCGGTGCCCCCGGGCACGCGGGTGCGGGTGGCCTGGATCGACCTCGACGAGCAGGTGGCGCGCGAGCGCATCGTGCGCCGCGGCGATCCGCGCGATGCCTGGAAGCTGGCCCACTGGGACAGCTACCGCCAGCGCCGCTTCACGCCCGACCCGGCGGAGTACCCGGAACTGGTGCGCTTCGACAACACCGCGCCCGGCGAGCCGGAGATGGCCGCGCTGCTGGCGGCGCTGCTGGCCGACCCGCTCAGTGCACGTGCAGGCGATGGGTCATGAAGGCGATGATCAGGATGCCAACCGCCATCAGCATGAACTGCCGCAGCCAGCCGGCGCGCGCGCGGCGGCTCTCCCGGTGCAGGTCGGGCACGAGGTCGGCGAGCGCGATGTAGATGAAGCTGGCGGCCGCCAGCATCAGCACATGCGGCTTGAGGCTGTCGCCGGCGCTCAGCGCGAACCAGCCCACCAGACCCCCGGCCACCGCCGCCAGGCTGGCCAGGCCGTTGAACAGCAGGGCCCGGCCACGGCTGTAGCCGGCGTTCAGCAGCAGGATGAAATCGCCGATCTCCTGCGGCACCTCGTGGGCGGCGATGGCCACCGCGGTCAGCCAGCCCAGGCCGACATCGGTGGTGAAGGCCGCGGCGATCATCACGCCATCGGCGAAGTTGTGGATGGCATCCCCCACCAGGATCAGGGTGCCACCCGGCCCGGCCTCGTGGCGGTCGTGGCCGTGCTCATGCTCGTGGCCGTCGCCCTCGTAGTGGTGGCTGTGGCGCAGGATGGCCATCTTCTCGAGCAGGAAGAACCCCACCAGGCCGGCGAGCAGGGTGGCGCACAACGCATGGAGGTCGGCGCCGGATTCCATCGCCTCGGGCAGCAGGTGCAGCACGGCGGTGGCCAGCAGCAGCCCGGCCGACAGGCTGACCAGCCGGTGCACCACGCCCTTGAGCAGGGTGACCGAGACGAGCGCGGCGGCGAGCACGCTCAGCAGGCCGGTGGCCAGGGTGGCCAGAAGAACATGGACCAGGGTCATGGGCGGGAACGTGCAGGCGATCAGGCCGCGCCGAAGCGCCGCAGCCAGGCGAGACAGCGGTTCCAGGCGTCGGCGGCGGCGTCCTTGCGGTAGGTGGGCCGGTAGTCGGCGTGGAAGGCATGCGGCGCCTCGGGATAGACGACGATGTCGGAGGCCTGCGACGCACCGCGACCGAAGGACAGCCGGGTCTTCATCTCGTCGACGCTGCTGACCGCGATGCCCTCGTCGCGCCCCCCGTACAGACCCAGCACCGGCGCGCGCAGCTGCTCGGCGATGTCCATGGGATGGGCGGGCGTGAGCGGGTTGGTCTGGCCCGAGAGCCGGCCGTACCAGGCCACCCCCGCCTTCAGGGCCGGCTGGTGGGCGGCATACAGCCAGACGATGCGTCCGCCCCAGCAGAAGCCGGTGATACCGAGCCGGCCGCGCTGGCCGCCATTGCCGGCCGCCCAGGCCACGCAGGCATCGAGGTCGGACAGCACCTGGCTGTCGGGCACCCGCGAGATCACGCTGGCGAAGACCTCGGCGACGGTCTCGTGAATGCGCGGATCGCCCTGGCGGAAGAAGAGCTCGGGGGCGATCGCCTGCCAGCCGGCGCGGGCAAAGCGCCGGCAGACATCGCGGATGTGCTCGTGCACGCCGAAGGCTTCATGCACCACCAGCACCGTGGCCAGCCCGCGGGCACCGGCCGGCTGGGCGCGCCAGGCCGGCATCAGGCGGCCGTCGGCGGTGGTGATCAGCACCTCCTCGGAGACCAGGCCGGCGTCATCGGTGACGATGGTCTGGGCGCGCAGCGCGCCGACCGGCGCCACCGAGGCGGCGAAGCCCCCGGCGAGGGAGGCCGCGACGAAGCCGCGACGGCCGAGCGGCTCACGGCCGACCAGGCTGTGGATGTCTTCGGAAGCGATCATGGCGGGCTGTCTCCTTGGCGCGGCCCGTCAGTGGGCCTGTTCCCAGTTGGGGCCGGCGCCGACCTCGACCTCGAGGGGCACCTTCAGGCTGGCCACGCCGATCATCAGGGCGCGCACCCGCTCGCGCACCTCGGGCAGCGCGGCCTCGGGCACCTCGAGCACCAGTTCGTCGTGGACCTGCAGCACCAGCCGCGCCGGCGCGGATTCAGCCTCGATCCAGTCGTGCACGGCGATCATGGCAAGCTTGATCAGGTCGGCGGCGGTGCCCTGCATGGGCGCGTTGATGGCGGCCCGTTCGGCCGCCTGGCGGCGCGGGCCGTTGGGGCTGTTGATCTCGGGCAGCCACAGCCGGCGGCCGAACACGGTCTCGACATGGCCCTGCTCGTGGGCCAGCCGACGGGTGTCGTCCATGTAGCTGCGCACACCGGGGTAGCGGGCGAAGTAGCGCTCGATGTACTGGCGGGCGGCGGCGCGCTCGATGCCCAGGTTGGAAGCCAGACCGAACTCGCCCATCCCGTAGATGAGGCCGAAGTTGATCACCTTGGCATAGCGGCGCTGCTCGGCGCTCACCTCCTCGGGGCTCACCGAGAAGATCTCGGCGGCGGTGGCCCGGTGCACATCGAGCCCCTGCGCGAAGGCCGCGAGCAGACCTTCGTCGCCGGAGAGGTGGGCCATGATGCGCAGCTCGATCTGCGAGTAGTCGGCCGACACCAGGCAGTGACCCGGCGGCGCGATGAAGGCCTCGCGGATGCGCCGGCCCTCGGCGGTGCGCACCGGGATGTTCTGCAGGTTGGGTTCGCTGGAGGCGAGCCGGCCGGTGACCGCCACCGCCTGCGAGAACTGGGTGTGCACCCGGCCGGTGGCCGGGTTGATCATGCGGGGCAGCTTGTCGGTGTAGGTGCTCTTGAGCTTGGCCAGGCCCCGCCACTCGAGGATGAGCCGCGGCAGGGGATAGTCCTCGGCCAGGCGGGTGAGCACATCCTCGTCGGTGGAGGGCGCGCCGCTGGCGGTCTTCTTGAGCACCGGCAGGCCCTGGCGCTCGAAGAGGATCTCGCCGAGCTGCTTGGGCGAGCCGAGGTTGAAGGGCTGGCCGGCGGCCTGGTGCACCTGCCCCTCGAGCGCCAGGAGCTTGCGGCCGAGCTCCTCGGACTGCGCGGTGAGCAGCGCCGCGTCGATCAGCACCCCGGCGCGCTCCATGCGCTGGAGCACCCGCATCGCCGGCATCTCGAGGCTCTGGTACACGCGGCCGAGGCCGGCATCGGCGAGCAGCTGCGGATGCAGCACGCGGTGCAGGTGCAGGGTGACCTCGGCATCTTCGGCGGCGTAGCGGGCAGCGGTCTCCAGGGTCACCTGGCTGAAGGGGATGCGCGCGGCGCCCTTGCCGGTGACCTCGTCGTAGGTGATGGTGCGGCGGTTGAGATGGCGCGCGGCGAGCGAGTCCATGTCATGGCTGCGGTGCGCCTCGAGCACATACGACTGCAGCAGCGTGTCGTGGGCCATGCCGGCCAGGCGGATGCCATGGTTCTCGAGGACGTGGGCGTCGTACTTGAGGTTCTGGCCGACCTTGGCCGCGGCCGGGTCTTCCAGCCAGGGGCGCAGGCGCGCCAGCACCTCATCGAGCGGCAACTGCGCCGGCGCACCGGCGTAGTCGTGGGCCAGCGGGATGTAGCAGCCGGTGCCCGGCTCCACCGACAGCGACAGGCCCACCAGGCGTGCGGCCATGGGATCGAGCGAGGTGGTCTCGGTGTCGAACGCGGTGAGCGGCGCGGCGCGGATGCGGCCGATCCAGACCTGCAGCGCGGCCTCGGTGGTCACCAGCTCGTGCACCGGCTCGGGCAGCGGCGGCAGGGCGGCGCTGCCCGCCGTCGGATCGGCCTCGCCCGGCGCGGCAGCGAAGGCGGCCGCCGGGCGGCCATCGCGCGCTGGGCCCGCGACCGCGCCGACGCCCGCGGCGCCATCGAGCTCGCGCAGCCAGGTGCGAAAGCCGCAGCGGGAGAAGAGCTCGCGCAGGGCCTGCGGGTCTTCGTCGCGCAGCGCGAGCGGCGCCTCGAAACCCTCGAGGTGACCGGAAAGATCGCAGTCGGTGAGCACCGTGACCAGCCGGCGCGCGGTGGGCAGCCAGTCGAGGGCATCGCGCAGGTTCTGGCCGACCACCCCGCCGATCTCGGCGGCATGGGCGATCACGCCGTCGAGCGAGCCGTACTGCAGCAGCCACTTCACCGCGGTCTTGGGGCCGACCTTCGGCACGCCGGGCACATTGTCGACCGCATCGCCGACCAGCGAGAGCCAGTCGATGATCTGCGTGGGCGGCACGCCGAACTTGGCCAGCACGCCGTCGGGGTCGAGCCGCTCGGGCGGGCCGCCCTGGGCGGTCATGGTGTTGACCAGCACCGTGCGCTCGTCGACCAGCTGGGCGAGGTCCTTGTCGCCGGTGGCCACCAGCGTGTTCATGCGCCGCTCGGACGCGCGACGGGCCAGCGTGCCGATGACATCATCGGCCTCGACACCCGGCGGGGCCAGCAGCGGCCAGCCCAGCGCGCGCACCAGCTCGTGGATGACCGGGATCTGGCGGGCGAGGTCGGGGGGCATCGAGGCCCGGTTGGCCTTGTACTGGGGGTACCAGTCGTCGCGGAAGGTCTTGCCGGGGGCATCGAAGACGACGGCCCCGAGCGAGGCGGCGCCACCGAGTTTGCCGTCACTGCGCAGACGCCTTAGCATCCCCACGATGCCGTAGACCGCCCCGGTGGGCTCGCCCGACGGACTGCGCATGTCGGGCAGGGCATGGAAGGCCCGATACAGGAAACTCGATCCGTCGACCAGCAGGAGCGTCTGTTCAGTCATGTCCACCGGCAAGCACGTCCCGCAGTTGCGCTCGATTCCGAGCCCCGAGCGTTCGACCTCGCTGAAGGCGCGAGAGTCCTGGCACATCCTGGGAATTATCTCAGAGTTCGTCGAGGCCACTGAGCGCCTGGCCGAGATCCGGCCTGCGGTGTCGATCTTCGGCAGCGCCCGCGTGCGCCCCGGGCATCGCTGGTACGAGACCACGGTCACCCTGTCGAGACTGCTGTCGGATGCCGGCTTCACGGTGATCTCGGGCGGCGGGCCCGGCATCATGGAGGCCGCCAACCGCGGCGCCTTCGAGGGGCCATCGCCCTCGGTCGGGCTGAACATCGAACTGCCCAACGAGCAGACCGGCAATCCCTACCAGAACATCTCGCTGCGCTTTCGCCACTTCTTCGCGCGCAAGGTGGCCTTCGCCAAGTACGCCTCGGCCTTCGTCGCTGTGCCCGGCGGCTTCGGCACCCTCGACGAACTCGCCGAGGTGCTCACCCTCGTGCAGACCCGTGTCGGCCGGCACATTCCCATCATCCTGGTCGACTCGGCCTTCTGGCAGGGGCTGCTGCACTGGATGCGCGAGTCGTTGCTGGCCAACGGCCTGATCGGCGAGGAAGACCTTGCGCTGATGAAGGTCGTCGACTCCCCCGCCGAGGTGGTCGACGCGATCTTCGACTTCTACCAGTCGCGCGGCTTCAGCCCCACGCCGCGAGAACGCGAGCTGATGTTCTCGCTGTAGCCGACCGCGCCCCCCGCGAGCCGCGGCGGCGCTCGCCGCCGGCTGCCCGCTTCTCTGCTATGCTCGCCGCGCCTTGCGCGCCGGCATGCTGCCGCGTGCGTCAGGCACCCGACCTCGCCGGCGCGCCCGCCGGCCAACCCGCCCCACCCTGCCGTCCCATGGCCGTCTTCACGCCGGTAAACCGCCCCGAGCTCGCGCAGTGGCTCGCCGGCTTCGACCTCGGTCAGCTCATCAGCCATGAAGGCATCGCCTCGGGCATCGAGAACAGCAACTTCTTCGTCGACACCGAGGGCGGGCGCTTCGTGCTCACCCTCTTCGAGCGCCTGTCGCACGCGCAGCTGCCCTTCTACCTGGGCCTGATGCGCCACCTGGCGGCGCGCGGCATTCCCTGCCCCGATCCGATGCCCGACCGTCAGGGCGCACTGCTCGGCACGCTCGCCGGCAAGCCCGCGGCGCTGGTCAGCCGGCTGAGCGGCCGGGCGCTGGTGGCGCCCGATGCCGGCCACTGCGCGCAGATCGGCACGGTGCTGGCGCGCATGCACCTGGCTGCCCGCGACTACGCCGGCGATCTGCCCAACCTGCGCGGCCTGCCCTGGTGGCTGGAGACCGCGCCCCGCGTGGCGCCCTTCCTCAACGATGCGGCCCGCGCCCTGCTCGCTGACGAGATGGCCGGGCAGCAGCGCTTCGCCGACACCGCCGTCTGCCGCGGTCTGCCGCGCAGCGCCGTGCACGCCGATCTGTTCCGCGACAACGCGCTCTTCGACGGCGACACCCTGGGCGGGGTGATCGATTTCTACTTCGCCGGGTGCGACACCTGGCTGTTCGACCTCGCGGTCACCTGCAACGACTGGTGCGTCGATGACGCCACCGGCCACTTCGACCCACCCCGCCTGTCCGCCCTGCTCGCAGCCTACCGTGCCGTGCGCGAGCCGCTGCCGGCCGAACACGAGGCCTGGCCGCTGATGCTGCGGGCCGCCGCGCTGCGCTTCTGGCTGTCGCGCCTGTTCGACCTGCACCTGCCCCGACCGGCGGAGATGGTCACCCCCAAGGATCCCGGTCACTTCGAACGGATCCTGCTGGCCCGGCGCGACAGCCCGGGCGCGCTGACCGGAGACGACTGATGCAGGTCCAGACGCTGCCCGCGGCCACTGGCCGGACCTGGGTGCTGGATGGCTTCCGGCTGCTGCGCCGGGCCCCCATGGCGCTGCTCGCGCTGTGCTTCCTCTACCTGCTGGTGCTGATGCTGGCCACGCTGGTGCCGCTGATCGGCCCCTTCGCCCCGATGCTGCTCACGCCGGTGCTCTCGGTGGGCGTGATGCACGCGGCGCGGGCCGCCGCCGGCGCCGGCCCCGCGGGCAGCGGCGAGCACCCGGTGCCGCAGATGCTCTTCGCCGCGCTGCGCGAACCGGTGCGACCGCGCTGGCGCGGACTGCTGGTGCTGGGCGTGATCAACGCCGTCAGCACCCTGGTGGCGCTGGCGCTGGCCTCGCTCGCCGACGACGGCACGCTGCTGCGCATCGCCACCGGCCAGGCCAGCAGTGAAGACCCCTCGCTGCAGGAGAGCTCCTTGCTGTGGGCCTCGGTGCTCTTCCTGCTGGCCTACACGCCGGTGCAGATGGGCCTGTGGTTCGCGCCGCTCTTCTGCGCCTGGCACGGCCTGCCGCCGCTCAAGGCGATGTTCTTCAGCATGGCCGCGGTGATGCGCAACCGCTGGGCCTTCCTGCAGTACGCAGCCGCCTGGTTCGGCGTGGCGCTGCTCGCCTCGCTGGGCATCCAGATGCTCAAGCTGGTGCTGGGCGGCTCGCCGCTGCTGATGTCGCTGGTGCTCTCGCCCACCTCACTGGTGGTGCTCACCGCGCTCTACTGCTCGTTCTGGGCCACCTGGCGCGACGTGGTCCGCGACTGAGCGCGGGCGGCGAGCGCCGGGAGGCCCGCCGCCCCTAGATCGGCGTCAGCCTGGCCACCGCCAGCGCCAGCCACTTCACGCCCTCGGGGCCGAAGTTGATCTGTGCCCGGGCATCATCGCCACGGCCCTCGAGGTTGACGATCACGCCTTCGCCGAAGCGCGCATGCGCCACCGACTGGCCCACCCGCCACGCGATGCCGCGGTCGAGCGCGTGCGCCGCGCGCTGCGAGGCGGCATCGGGCCGGCCGGTGTCGGTCAGGCGCAGCGCCGCCGCCGACAGCACCGGCGCCGCGCGGCGCGGCGTGCCCTCCCAGGCGCCCCCCCAGCCCTCCTGCCAGGAGGCCTGCCGCGGCGACTGCCGGGGCGTGAGCCACTTCAGGCTGGCCTCGGGCAGCTCCTCGAGGAAGCGCGAGCGCAGGTTGGAGCGGGTCTGGCCGTGCAGCATGCGGGTCTGGGCCAGCGACAGGTACAGCCGCTTGCGCGCGCGGGTGATGGCCACATACATGAGCCGGCGCTCCTCCTCGAGGCCGTCGGGCTCGCTGGCGGCGTTCTCGTGGGGGAAGAGGCCCTCTTCCAGGCCGGTGATGAAGACCGCGTCGAACTCCAGGCCCTTGGCCGAGTGCACGGTCATGAGCTGGACGGCATCGGTGCCCTCGGCCGCCTGGTTCTCGCCAGCCTCGAGCGAGGCATGGGCAAGAAAGCCCGCCAGCGGGGTGAGGGCGACCGCGCCGGGCGCGGCCGGGCCGAGCACCGACACCGTCGGATCGGCCGCCGACCCGCCGGCGGCGCCGGCATCGTCGGGGGCGGCTGCGCGGGCCGCGCCAAGGTCGGCAGGCACATCCTGACCCAGACCTTCCTCGGCCAGGAAGGCCGAGGCGGCAGCGACCAGCTCACGCAGGTTCTCGAGGCGCTCGGCGCCTTCCTTCTCGGCCTGATAGTGCGCGACCAGGCCGCTGCGCTCAACCACATGGCTCACCGCCTCGGGCAGCGGCAGCGCCCGGATCTCGCTGGCCAGCGTGTCGATCAGGCGGGTGAAGGCCGAGAGCCGGGCCCCGGCCGCGCCGGGCAGGCCGGCCACCGCGCGGTACAGGCTGGTGCCGCCGGCGCGGGCGGCATCCTGCAGCTGCTCCACGGAGCGCGCGCCGATGCCGCGCGCCGGCAGATTGACCACCCGCAGGAAGGCGCCGTCATCATCGGGGTTGGCCACCAGGCGCAGGTAGGCCAGGGCGTGCTTGACCTCGGCCCGCTCGAAGAAGCGCAGCCCGCCATAGACCCGGTAGGGCACACCGGCCGAGAAGAGCGCGTGCTCGATGACGCGAGACTGCGCGTTGGATCGGTACAGCACCGCGACATCGGCCCGTGACCAGCCCTCGGCCACCAGGCTGCGCAGCTCCTCGAGCAGCCACTGCGCCTCGTGACCATCGGAGAAGGCCTCGTGCACGCGCACCGGTTCGCCCTCGCCGGCCTCGGTCCAGAGTTCCTTGCCGAGACGGCGCGCGTTGTGGCGGATGAGGGCGTTGGCGCAGTCGAGGATGTGGCCGTGCGAGCGGTAGTTCTGCTCGAGCTTGATCAGGTTGGCGACCCGGAACTCGCGCTCGAAGGCGCTCATGTTCCCGACATTGGCGCCGCGAAAGGCGTAGATGCTCTGGTCGTCGTCGCCGACCGCGAACACCGAGGCGCCGCCGCCGGCGAGCAGCTTGAGCCAGCGGTACTGCAGGGTGTTGGTGTCCTGGAACTCGTCGACCAGGATGTGCGCGAAGCGGCGCTGGTAGTGCTCGCGCAGCAGCTCGTGACGGCAGAGCAGCTCGTAGCTGCGCAGCAGCAGCTCGGCGAAGTCGACCACGCCCTCGCGCTGGCACTGCTCGTCGTAGGCGGCGTAGAGCTCGGCGCAGCGCCGCGAGTGCTCGTCGGAGACATCGAGCGCGCCGGCGCGCAGGCCCTCCTCCTTGGCGTGATTGATGAAGCTGGCCAGGTTGCGCGGCGGGAACTTCTCGTCGTCGACATTGAGGGACTTGAGCAGCCGCTTGATGGCGGCGAGCTGGTCGGCCGAGTCGAGGATCTGGAAGGTCTGGGGCAGGCCGGCGTCGCGGTGGTGCGCGCGCAGCAGCCGGTTGCACAGGCCGTGGAAGGTGCCCACCCACATGCCCCGCGTGGCCACCGGCAGCATGGCCGAGAGCCGGGTGAGCATCTCGCGCGCGGCCTTGTTGGTGAAGGTGACCGCGAGCACGCCCAGGGGGCTGACCTGGCCGGTCTGGATCAGCCAGGCCATGCGGGTGGTGAGCACCCGGGTCTTGCCGCTGCCCGCGCCGGCCAGGATCAGCGCATGCTGGGCAGGCAGCGTGACCGCGGCGAGCTGGGGGGGATTGAGGTGGGCGAGCAGCGAGGACATGGCGGATGGATACTGGAATTCTACACAGCGCCGAACTGCGGGATAATCAGCGGTTGCCCGGGCGGTCCGGCTGCCCGGGTCGACCATCCTTCGTCCGCACCGAAAGTCCGTCTTGAAACCCGCCCTCAAACCCGCCAGCCCCCATTTCTCGTCGGGCCCCTGCGCCAAGCGCCCCGGCTACAGCCTGTCGGCGCTGCCCACCGACGCACTCGGCCGCTCGCACCGCTCGGCCCTGGGCAAGTCCCGACTTGCCCGCAGCATCACCGAGACCCGGCGCCTCCTCGGCATTCCCGAGGGCTACCGGGTGGGCATCGTGCCCGCCTCCGACACCGGCGCCTTCGAGATGGCGATGTGGTCGATGCTCGGCGCGCGTCCGGTGGACATCTTCACCTGGGAGTCCTTCGGCGAGGGCTGGGCCACCGACATCGTCAAGCAGCTCAAGCTCGCCGACGCCCGCCTGTTCAACGCGCCCTACGGCCAGCTGCCGGATCTCGGCCAGTCCAACCCCGATCACGACATCGTGTTCACCTGGAACGGCACCACCAGCGGCGTACGCGTGCCCGACGGCAGCTGGATCAGCCCCACCCGCGGCGGCCTCACCCTGTGCGACGCCACCAGCGCGGTGTTCGCCATGGACATCCCCTGGGAGCGCATCGATGTCTGCACCTTCTCGTGGCAGAAGGCGCTCGGCGGCGAGGCCGCCCACGGCATGCTGGTGCTGTCGCCGCGCGCGGTGGAGCGCCTCGAGACCTACAAGCCGCCGTGGCCGCTGCCCAAGATCTTCCGCATGACCAAGGGCGGCAAGCTGCTCGAGGAGATCTTCGAGGGCGCCACCATCAACACCCCTTCCATGCTGGCCAATGAAGACTACCTCGATGCGCTCGCCTGGGCCGATGGCATCGGCGGGCTGCCCGAGCTCATCCGCCGCTCGCAGGCCAATCTCGCGCTGTTCGAGGACTTCGTCGCCCGCCACGACTGGATCCGCTTCCTGGCCGAAGCGCCCGCCACCCGCTCGTGCACCAGCGTGTGCCTGTCGCTGGACCTCAGCGCCGACCAGGTCAAGAAGCTGGTGAAGCTGCTCGAGACCGAGGGCGTGGCGCTCGACTGCGGCTCCTACAAGGACGCGCCGGCCGGGCTGCGCTTCTGGTGCGGCGCCACCGTGCAGGCCGACGACATCCGGTTGATGCTGCCCTGGCTCGAGTGGGCCTACCACCAGGTGAAGGCATGAAGCTCCACGACCTCAAGGCCGGCACCAACCCGCGCCGCCTGCGCATCTTCCTGGCCGAGAAGGGCATCAGCCTGCCCACGGTGCAGGTCGACATGAACACCGGCGAGAACCGTCAGCCGGCCTACCTCGCGCTCAACCCGCTGGGCACCATGCCCACGCTCGAGCTCGACGACGGCACCGTGCTCACCGAGTCGATCGCCATCTGCCGCTACTTCGAGGAGCTGCAGCCCGACCCGCCGCTGTTCGGCACCAGCGCACTCGAGCGGGCGCAGGTCGAGATGTGGAACCGCCGCCTCGAACTCGAACTGCAGACGCCCATCCAGCACGCCTTCGTGCACCTGTCGCCGTTCTGGCAGGGCCGCCGGCCGCAGGTGGCCGCCTACGGCGAGGTGGCGCGGGCGCGCGCCCTCGAGGTCATGCGCCTGCTCGATGCCGAGATCGGCTCGCGGCCGTTCTTCGTCGGGCCGCGCTACACCGTGGCCGACATCACCGCGCAGTGCGCGTTGCTGCTCGGCAAGCACACCGGCACCGTCATCCCGCCGGAATTCACCCATCTCGGCCGCTGGTTCGCCGAGGTCTCGGCGCGCCCCTCGGCGCGCGCCTGATCACGCCCACCCGTCACCCACAACCACAACGCCCCCTCAGCGGGGCCCACGGAGACACCATGACCCACAGCATCGTCGCCACCATCAAGGTCAAACAGGGCCACGAGGCCGACTTCGAGGCAGTCGCCCTCAAGCTCGTGGCCGCGGTCAACGCCAACGAGCCGGGCTGCCTGCTCTACACGCTCAGCAAGGGCGATGACCCGCTCACCTATGTCTTCATGGAGCGCTACAAGGACGACGATGCGCTCAAGAACCACCGTGGCACCGACCACTTCCGCTCGCTCGGCCGCGAGATGGGCGCCTTCATGGACGGCCCGCCCTCGGTGCTGCGCATGCGCGAGCTCGGCTGAACCGAGACCCCGCCGTCAGGCCGCCGGCCGGCGGCGGATCATCCGCAGTGCGGTGTACACCTGCACGGTCTGACCGTGCTGGTTGATGACCTCGTTGCGGGTACGGCACAGGCCCCGATCGGGCTTGCCGGTGGCCCGCAGTTCCTCCACCTGGCTGCGCACCTGCAGGGTGTCGCCCACGAACACCGGCGCCTTCACATCCACCTCCGAGCGCAGGAAGGCCATGCCGTGGATGCGCACCGCGCCCAGGGTGAGCGCTTCGGCAAACGAGAAGACCAGCGCGCCGGGCACGAAACGGCCTTCGATCGCCGAGCCGCTGCGATCGGCAAGGTTGGTGAAGAGCTCCTCGGTGAGCCAGGTGAGGTTCAGCCAGGCCACCAGGTCGGGCTCGGTGATGGTGCGCGAGCGGGTCAGCCAGTGGCTGCCGGGCTGAAGGTCTTCCCACCAGACATCGGGCAGGGTGGGAACGGGCTGGGTCATCGGTCTTCTCCGGTGGGAACGGCCAGGGGTGGCGCCTCGGCGGCGGCGCCCGCGGCCATCAGCGCATCGATCGCGTCATCGGTCATCCCGGTCTCGCGCAGCAGCGCCCGGGTGTGCTCGCCCAGGCGCGGCGGCGGCCGCATCGCCGCGGTGCGGCCATCGATCCGGATGCCGTTGCCGGCCAGACGCATTGCCGAACGGCCATCGCCGGCCGGCAGCTCCCGGAAGAAGCCGGTGGCGAGCAGGTGGGGATCGCTGAACAGGCCCTCGAGGGTATTGACCGGGCCATGCGGGATATCCAGACGGGTGAGGGTCTCGGTCCACTGCGCGGTGGTGCGCTCGGCCACGAAGCCGGCCGCCAGGGCGTAGAGCACCTCGATGTTCTCGGTGCGGGCGCGCATGTCGGCGAAGCGCGGATCGGTGGCGAGTTCGGGTCGGCCCACCTCACCGAAGAAGCGCGCCCAGTGGGCGTCGGTGTAGGGCATCAGGCAGAGATGACCGTCGCGGGTGCGCCAGGGCCGGCGCGAGGGCGCGAGCACCCGCGCGTAGCCGGCGGGCCCGCTCGGCGGGGTGAACGCCTGGCCGCCGAGGTGCTCGATCAGCGTGAAGCCGGTCATGGCCTCGAACATCGACACCTCAACCTGCGAGCCGGTGCCGTCGCGGGCGCGGGCGATCAGCGCGGCCATGATCGCGTGCACGGCCATCAGCGCGCAGGTCTTGTCGGCGGCCACCGTGGGCAGGAAGCGCGGCTCGCCGGTCTGCCGGCGCATCAGGTCGGCCAGGCCGCACAGGCCCTGCACGATGTCGTCATAGGCCGGCCGGCCGGCGTAGGGCCCGGCCTCCGAGAAGCCGTTGAGGCTGGCGTAGATCAGGCGCGGATTGGCGGCACGCACCGCCGACGGGTCAAGCCCGATGGCGGCGAGCTTCTGCGGCCGGATGTTGTGCATCAGGACATCGGCGCCGGCCACCAGACGGGCGAGCGCGGCGCGGCCCTCGGGGTGCTTCAGGTTGAGCACCACGCTGCGCTTGTTGCGGTTGACCGGGATGAAGCCCGCGGCCATGCCGGGGCTGCGGGCCTCGCCGGTGCGTCGCGGCGAGTCGCCCTGAACGGTTTCGACCTTGATCACATCGGCGCCGTAGTCGCCCAGGAACTGGCTGGCATACGGCCCGAAGAGCACGGTGGTGAGGTCGATCACCCTCACCCCGTGCAGCGGCGGCAGCGGCGGGTTCAGAGCAGCACTCCCGCAGCACGCAGCGCGTCGATCTCGGCGCGGCTGTAGCCGGCCTGGGCGAGCACCTCGTCGCCGTGCTGGCCCAGGCGCGGCGCCGGACCGGGCGCGCGCTTGGTCACCCCCTCGATCTCGAAGGGGCTGTTGACGGTGAGCCCCGAGCCGTCGGCGAAGGGCAGCACGACGCCGGCGGCACGCATCTGCTCGTCGTCGGCCATGTCGTAGATGCTGCCCACAATGCCGAAGGTGATGCCGCCGGCATCGAAGCGCGCCCGCCAGTCGGCGAGATCACGCTGCAGGAAGCGGGCATCGAGCAGCGCCAGCAGCGCGCGGTGGTTGGCGCTGCGCGCCTCGACGGTGGCAAAGCGCGGATCGCTCGGCAGCTCCGGGCACTCGAGCGCCTCGCACAGGGGCTGGAACTGGCGCGCCGGGTTGAGCAGGGTGAGGTTCAGCCAGCGGCCGTCGCGGCAGCGGTAAAGGTTGGTGAGGGGATTGGGCGCCTGCTCGCGCGGCAGCCGCGGCGGCATGGTCAGGCCATCGAGCGCGGCCTGGGCCATGACCCCGTTGGCCCACACCCCGTTGGCCAGCAGCGAGGAGGTGACCAGCCCGCCGCGGCCGGTGCGCTCGCGTCTCAGCAGCGCGGTGACGATCGCCGCGTAGAGGGCCACGCCGCTGGGATGGTCGCCCATGCCGCTCACCGAGCGCGCCGGGGGCGCATCATGCTCGGCCTTGACCAGGTCCATCAGGCCCGAGCGGGCCCAGTAGGCGGTGGAATCGAAACCGGTCTTGCCGGCCTCGGGCCCGGTCTCGCCGTAGGCGGTGAAAGAGCCGTAGATCAGCCGCGGATTGAGCGGCGCCAGCGCGGCGTAGTCCACCTTCAGGCGCTCGCGGGCAGGCAGCGGCAGGTTGGTCACGAACACATCGGCATCGCGCACCAGCCGGTGCAGCACCGCGAGGCCCTGCGGCTGGCGCAGGTCGAGTGCCACGCCACGCTTGCCGCGGGCATCGAGCTCCCAGGGGAAGTTGTGCTCGGTGGGCGGCATGCCCGGCGAGCGGTAGAACTCGCGGTAGGGATCGCCCTCGGGGGGCTCGATCTTGATCACCTCGGCGCCGAGGTCGCCAAGGATGGTGGCGGCGGCCGGCGCGGCAATGAAGCTGGCGCAGTCGATCACCTTCAGGCCGTCGAACGGCAGCGTTTCCGAAGCCATCTCTGCTCTCCTGGTGGGCCGGCGTGCCCTCGGCTGCCGACGGTGGCGCAGGGTAGCCCATCGGTCGCGCAGCCCGCCGCGCGCACGGGCGTTCATGGAACCGTTCCGCAGACGGCGGAATCGGCGCGACGGTGCCCTGGCGCGGCGCCTAGAATCGATCGCACCCCCTCCCCCGCCGCGAGCCCGCCATGCCCAGCCTCCCGCACACCACCCCGTCGCTTCGCGGCCGCCGCCTGCTGCCGCGGATCGCGCTGCTCGTGGCCGCATTCGCCTGCGCCGGCGCGCAGGCCCAGACCCCGGCCTGGCCGAGCAAGCCCATCCGCATCATCACCGGCTTTCCGGCGGGCAGCGCCACCGACGCCATCTCGCGAACCCTGGCCGAGCACCTGCGCGCCAAGCTGGGCCAGCCGGTGATCGTCGAGAACCGGGCCGGCGCCAACGGCGCGCTCGGCGTGGCGGAGGTGGCGCGGGCCCCGGCCGACGGCCACACCATCCTGGCCACCCACTCCAGCAGCATCACCGTCAACCCGCAGGTGTACCGCAAGCTCGGCTATGTGCCCGAGCGCGACTTCATCCCGCTCACCATGGTGGTGTCGGCGCCTTTCATCCTGGTGGTCAATCCCGCGGCCGAGCGCACCGCCGGCGTGAACAGCGTGGCCGACCTCATGGCCCTGGCGCGCAGCAAACCCGGCCAGATCACCTACGGCTCGGGCGGGCCCGGCAACCTCGCGCATCTCGGCTTCGAGATGATCAACAACCGGGCCAATGTGAAGACCACCCATGTGCCGTACAAGAGCGGGGTGAATGCCCAGCTCGGGGTGCTCGGCAAGGAGATCGACACCATGCTCGACACCCCGGTGACCCTGCCCAACCTGAAGGCCGGCAAGCTCAAGGCGCTGGCCGTGACCACCGCCAACCGCTGGCGCGATCTGCCCGAGGTGCCCACCATGATCGAGGCCGGCTATCCCGGCTTCGATGTGTCGTTCTGGCTGGGGCTGCTGGTGCCGGCGCAGACCCCGCCGGCGGTGGTGCAGGCGCTCTACGCGGCGCTGCGCACGGCCCGCGACGATCCGAACATCCTGCGCCAGCTGCAGACCCAGGGCCAGGTGGAGCTCACCGACCCGCAGGCCTTCGCCGCGCGCATCCGGGCCGAGACCGCAGCCTGGGGCGAGGTGATCCGGCGCGAGAACATCACCCTCGACTGAGCGTCAGCACCAGCCCGGCCAGCGCGCTCAGGCCGATCACCGGGATCACCCCGAGCCGGCCGCTGAACAGCGCCACCGCCGCCGCCAGCGCCAGGCCCAGCGCGGCCGCATCGGGCCCGGCCGCCAGGCCCTGCGGCAGGAGCACCTGCCGACCGAAGACCAGCGCCAGGCTCAGGATCACCCCGACCACCGCCGCGCTGATCGCGGTGAGCGGGCCGCCCAGGGCGACGTGGCCGCGGGTGGACTCCACCAGCGGGCCGCCGGCCAGGATGAACAGGAACGAGGGCAGGAAGGTGAACCAGGTCACCAGCACGGCCGCGATCACGCCGGCGGTCAGCGCCTGACCGGGACCCAGCAGCGCGGCAAGATCGGGACTGTTCCAGCCGCCCACGAAGCCCACGAAGGCCGCCACCATGATCAGCGGCCCGGGCGTGGTCTCGCCCAGCGCGAGCCCGTCGATCATCTGCGTGGCGCTCAGCCAGCCGTGGTGCAGCACCGCGCCCTGATGCACATAGGGCAGCACCGCATAGGCACCGCCAAACGTGAGCAGCGCGGCCTTGGTGAAGAACCAGCCCATCTGCGGGAGCGTGCCCTGTGCGCCCTGCAACGCCAGCAGCGCGGCCATGGGCAGCAGCCAGAGCAGGGCGCCCGCGCCGAGCACGGTGGCCAGCCGGGCGCGGCTGAATCGGGCATGGGCCGGCGTGGGCGTGTGGTCATCGATCAGCGCCGGCAGGCCGCTGCCGGCCGCCACGCCGTGCCCCCCGCCCGACGCGAAGGCCGCGGGCACGATCCGCGCGCCGAGCAGGCCGGCCAGCGCCGCACCGACCACCACCAGCGGAAACGGCAGATGCAGCAGGGCCACCGCCGCGAACGCGGCCACCGCGATCAGCCACAGCACGGGATGGCGCAGGGTGCGCTTGCCGAGCCGCCACGCAGCCTGCGCGACCACGGCGATGACCGCAGGCTTGATGCCGAAGAAAAGACCGGCCACCAGCGGATGCTGGCCCAGCGCCATGTACAGCCAGGACAGGCCGATCAGGACGAGCAGCGAAGGCAGCACGAACAGGCCGCCAGCCACCAGCGCACCGCGGGTACGGTGCATCAGCCAGCCGAGGTAGGTGGCGAGCTGCTGGGCTTCGGGACCGGGCAGGACCATGCAGTAGTTGAGCGCGTGCAGGAAGCGCTTCTCGCTGATCCATCGCCGCCGCTCGACGAGCTCGCGGTGCATGATCGCGATCTGCCCCGCCGGGCCGCCAAAGCTGATGAAGCCCAGCATGAGCCAGAAGCGCAGGGCCTCGCGCAGCCCGACCGGCGCGGGCGCCGAGGGCGGCGGCACTGCAGCGGCCCGCCCGGCAGCGTCGGCCGCGGCGGTGGTGGGCGATGATGACGGCAGGGACATCGCCTGACCCTATCATGCGAGGCCGGCTTGCCCCGCGCCTCGGTCGCACCCACACTGCCAGCCTCGCATCCGCCCACTTCACGCCAAGCCCGCGCCAACCCCGCCATGAACCGCAACCCCAGCCCGCCCGTGCGCCACTTCGAGGACTACCCGGAAGGCGCCGTCTTCGAGCTCGGCAGCATCCAGGTCGAACCCGACGAGCTGCTCTCCTTTGCGCGCCGCTTCGACCCGCAACCCTTCCACACCGATGCCCGCGCCGCGGCCGAATCGCCCTACGGCGGGCTGATCGCCAGTGGCTGGCACACGGCCAGCCTGATGATGCGGCTGCTGGCCACGAAGTTCCTGTCGCCGGCCTCCAGCCTGGGATCGCCCGGCATCGACGAGCTGCGCTGGCTGGCCCCGGTGCGCCCCGGTGACGAACTCTGGGTGCGCGTCACCATCCTCTCGGCGCGGCGCTCGGCCTCGAATCCGGAGCGGGGCGTGGCGATCTCGCTGATCGAGACCCGCAACCAGGAAGGCACGCTGGTGCTGTCGATGAAGGCGGTCAACCTGCTGCGCTGCCGCGCCCGGGCATGAGCGCCGAGCGGCCTGCCGGCCTGATCGCCCGCGCGCTGGCCCGTCTTGCCGGCGCCGCCGCCTCGGCATCGGCCACGCGCGCGGGCCCGCCGCTGCCAGCCACGCCTGCCGAGCTGATGGCCGAGATGCAGTCGATCAAGACCCGGCTCGGCGCCGGCGAGGCGGCCGCCGTGGTCG
>NZ_CEXFHW010000068.1:0-18600 GCF_982640115.1 Quisquiliibacterium sp.
CGAGCCTGGGCCTGGGCCAGCCGCGCCTGCAGCGCGGCATTCTCGGGGTCGACTGCCGCCGCGAACCGCAGATTGGCCAGCGTGTACTCGTGCGCGCAGTAGACCCGGGTGGCATCGGGCAGGGCGCTCAGCCGGGACAGGGAATCGAGCATCTGCGCCGGGGTGCCTTCGAAGAGACGCCCGCAGCCACCAGCGAACAGCGTGTCGCCGCAGAAGAGCGCGGGCGAATCGCCGTCGTCAAGCTGCTCGGCAAAATAGGCGATGTGTCCCCGGGTGTGGCCGGGCACGGCGATCACGCGCAGCTGCAGGTCAAGCGGCGCCAGGCTCACGCGGTCGCCTTCGTCGAGCGGGTGGTCTACCCCCTCGATGCGCTCGCCTTGCGGACCGTACACCGGGCATGACCAGCGGGCTTTCAGGGCGAGCACGCCGCCGGCATGATCGCGGTGATGGTGTGTGAGTAGAATCGCGTTCAGCGTCAGGCCTCGGGAGGCCAGGGCTGTTTCGATGGCCTGGGCATCACCCGGGTCAACCACCGCGGCCCGACGATGATCGGGCGACAGGACGAGCCAGAGATAGTTGTCATCGAAGGCGGGTACCGCCACCACTCGGCGGTGCGGGTCCGGGCAGAAGACGAGGGAGTCAGTCATGGCGGGGCGACCCTGTTCGGTGCGATGAACGAGTCCGATTATAGGCAGGCGCCCGGCCAGGCCTCCGGTCCGCAGGCCTGGCAGCGCTGGTTCGATTCGCCCCCGGGCCGTTATCTGCTGGCCTGGGAGCAGGCCCAGTGCGACCTGCTGGTTGACGAGGTGTTCGGTTTCTACTCGGTGCAGTGCGGTCTGCCGCAACTCGACAGCTTGCGGGCCAGCCGCATCGCCACCCGGATTGGCGCCTTCACGGGCACCGCCCCCGCCCGCGCCGACCCTGCCGGTGAGGGGCGGGCACTCGTCCAGGTCGCTCACTTCGGCGAACTTCCCTTTGACAGCCAGAGCATCGATCTGCTGGTGCTCCCGCATGTGCTCGAACTGGCCACTGACCCGCATGCGGTGCTGCGCGAAGCCGACCGCGTGCTGCGCCCCGAGGGGCGTCTGATTGTCACCGGGTTCAACCCGGTGAGCCTGTGGGGCGCCCGGCAGCTCATGCCGGGCTGGATGGCGCCGCCCTTTCTGCCGGTGGGCGGGCAGTTCATCGTGGCCCCGCGGCTGCGCGACTGGCTCAAGCTGCTCTCCTTCGAGACAGCGCAGGCGCGCTATGGCTGCTTCCGGCCGGCCTGCCGCAGCGAGGCCTGGCTGGCCCGCTCGGCCTTCCTCGAGCGTGCCGGCGATCGCTGGTGGCCGGTGTGCGGCGCGGCCTACACCCTGTCGGCGGTCAAGCGGGTGCGGGGCATGCGTCTGGTGGGCGTGGTGCGCCGGCTGGCGCCGGTGGCTGCGCCGGTGGGCGCGGCCCGGGTGCGCCAGACGGCTTCCGGCCGCAGCGGCACGGCCCGCGCATCGGGTCGCGGTAGCATCCGGCCATGACCGACAAGCCCCACACCGATGCCGACACCGTGCAGATCTATACCGATGGCGCCTGCAAGGGCAACCCCGGCCCTGGCGGCTGGGGGGCGCTGCTGCAGGCGGGCGGACACGAGCGCGAACTGTTCGGCGGTGAACCGCTGACCACCAACAACCGCATGGAGCTGCTGGCGGTCATCCGCGCCCTGCAGGCGCTCAAGCGGCCTTCCCGGGTGGTCATCCACACCGACTCGCAGTATGTGCAGAAGGGCATCTCCGCCTGGATCCATGCCTGGAAGGCCCGCGGCTGGATGACCAGCGATCGCAAGCCGGTCAAGAACGCCGACCTCTGGCGGGAGCTCGACGGTCTGGTTGGCGGGCACCGGATCGACTGGCGCTGGGTCCGCGGCCACGCCGGCCATCCCGGCAATGAACGGGCAGACGCCCTGGCCAACCGGGGCGTGGGCCAGCGATCCGACTGAGCCCGCCGCTCGGCTCAGCGCCTCAGGTGCGCGGCCAGTCGCGCCGCGCCCTCCTGCAGCATGGGCACGGGCTTGGCGAAGCACCAGCGCAGCCATCCCTCGGCCTCGGCGCCGAAGGCAGCCCCGGGCGCCAGGCCCAGACCACTCTCGCGTACCAGTGCCTTGGCCAGGGCCACGCTGTCGCTCATGCCGGCCACCCGGATGAACAGGTACATCGCGCCGGGAGGCGCGCCGGCGGTCACCCCCTCGATGCCGGCCAGTGCGGCCACCAGCGCATCGCGCCGCTTTCGCAGACCATCCACGAAGGCATGCACGCCCGGTTCCCCCTGTGCCAGCGCCGCCACGGCGGCCTGCTGCACAAAGCCGGGTGCGCACGAGGTGTTGAACTCGATCAGTTTGCCAAGGTCGTCCTCGAGCGCGGTCGGGGTCACCAGCCAGCCCAGGCGCCAGCCGGTCATCTGCCAGGCCTTGGAGAAGGTGTTGGCCACGATCACCCGGTCGTCCGGGCCGGTGAAGTCGAGCGCCGAGGGGGCGCAGCGCGAGCCGTCGAAGACCAGCCGTTCGTAGGCTTCGTCCGACAGGATCCAGATGCCATGTTCCCGGGCTCGCTCCACCACCGCCTGCCACTGCCCGGCGGTCATGGTCCAGCCGGTGGGGTTGGCGGGCGAGTTGATGATCACCGCCCGGGTGCCCGGTGTCAGCTCGGCCAGCAGGCGCTCCAGGTCGAGCTGCCACAGACCCTGTTCGTCCGGCTGCAGGGGCACTCGGACCACCTCCGCGCCCAGGATGCGCGGTATCTCGGTGAGATTCGGCCACAGCGGCACCACCGCCACCACCCGGTCGCCGGGCGAGAGCACAAGCTGGGCGGCGAGCATGAGGGCGTTCACCCCGGCGCTGGTCACCGCGATCCGGCGCTCGTCGAGGGTGCCGTGCAGCCCGCCGAGGTAGTCAGACAGCGCGGCCCGCAGTGCCGGGATGCCGAGGTTGTGAACATAGAAGGTGTCGCCGCCCGCGAGCGCCGCTGCCGCGGTCTCGCGGATGAACGCCGGCGTGACCGCGTCGGGTTCGCCGAACCAGAAGGGCAGCACGCCGGGCTGGCCGAGTCCGGCATTGGCCACCTCGCGGATCCGCGAGGCGGGCAGGTTTCGGATCGCCTCGCGGGCGAGGGCAGGGTGGGCAGGGCGCTCAGGCATGGTCGGATCCGCGCGGCGAATCGTGCACGATAGCAGGCCGCGCCCGCCGGTCGCGGGCTCGACAGGCGTGAACCCCGGACGCCCCCAGGGGCTGTGCTAGATTGCTCCGATCACCCTCGAACAGCCCATGCGACAAATCGTCCTCGACACCGAAACCACCGGCCTCACGGTCGAAGACGGCCACCGCATCATCGAGATCGGCTGCGTCGAGGTCATCAACCGGCGCCTCACCGGCCGGCACCTGCATCTGTACCTGAACCCGGAACGCGAGGTCGACGAGGGCGCGCGCGCGGTCCACGGCATGTCGCTCGACATGCTGCTCGACAAGCCCCGTTTCCCGGAGGTGGCTGCGGAGCTGATCCGTTTCGTCGCCGACGCCGAGGTGCTCATCCACAACGCGAGCTTCGATGTCGGCTTCCTCGATGCCGAGCTCGCCCGGCTGGGGCTGCCGTCGTTTGCCACCGGCTGCCGCGTGACCGACACGCTGCGTCTGGCGCGCGAGCTGCATCCCGGCAAGCGCAACTCGCTCGATGTGCTCTGCGAGCGCTACGGCATCTCCAATGCGCATCGCAAGCTGCACGGCGCGCTCCTCGATGCCGAGCTGCTTGCCGATGTCTATCTGGCGATGACCCGCGGTCAGGACAGCCTGGAGATTGCGCTGCACGGCGGATCTGCGCAGAGGGTTGCGTCAGGTGAATCTTCCGGATGGCCGCCCGTCGGCCTGCGGGTGGTGTCTCCGCTGCCGGAAGAGAGGCAGGCACACCTCGACTACCTGGCTGGGGTCGCCAAGGAGATCCGGCGGCCGGCGCTCTGGAGCAGCCTCGAGCCCGCCGATGCCGCCCCGTCGGCGTGACATAAGTCCGGCAAACGAAAAAAATGTGACTTAGTTCCGCAGTCACACCGTTCGTCCGTGCTAAAAAGCCATTCATCGGGCCCGGGTGCGAGTGTTGCACCTGTCACGGGCGCCGCCACTGATTGAGGTCAACATGAAGCGTCTTGCCCTTTCCGCGATCGGCCTTGCCATGACTGCCCTGGCCGGCGTCACCCACGCCGACATCACCGTGAACCCCACCTTCGCCGGTCCGGCTGATGCGGGCACGGGGGCCAATGCCACCTTCATCGCCATCGATGGCAACTGGAATAGCAGCACGGTGCTCTGGAACGAGACCACCCGCCAGTACGGCAACGATCCCAGCGCCGCGGGTTTCGCCCCGATCGGCTCTTACGCCTGGGGCACCGGTCTGTGGGGTCGCGCCGACTGGCAGACGATCAACGCGCCGGGCAGCACCGTGCCGGTGCTGACTTCCGCGTCGATGCTGGCGCCCGTGATCAACTACGGCAACAACTGTTTCAACCAGAGCTTTGCCCCCGGCATTCCGATGGCCCAGCCGTTCCCGGTGTCGGCAGCGCCCTCGGCCTGCCCTCCGGGCGCCGCGGTGGCCGACAACCTGAACAACTGGACCTCGCGCTTCACCGGCTTCATCCGCATCACCACGCCGGGCGCCTACAACTTCAGCGTGCTCTCTGACGACGGCTTCTTCTTCGACCTGTACGGTGCGGGTGGTGCCAAGCAGTCCATCCAGCGCGATTTCCTCAACGCGCGCAATGTCGACAGCTTCTCCCAGAACCTGGTGCTGAGCCAGGGCCTGTACCAGTTCGAACTCGGCGCCTGGGATCGCCTCGAGGCGGGTGCCGTTGATCTTCGCTGGCGGCTGCCGGGCGCGACCGATTTCACCCTCATCCCGGCGCAGAATCTGGTCGCCAGCGTGAGCATGCCGGGCACCATGGCGCTGGGCGCCATTGCCGGTCTGTTCGGCTGGGCCGCCCGCCGCCGCCGTCCGGCCGCCTGATCGCCGGATCGCAGTCGTGATGCATGGCCTCCGCTGATCGTCATCTCCCTCGGGAGTACCCGGAGCGCCACTCCCCGCCGCTCACCCTGCTGCAGAAGGTCGGCCACTTCCTGCTCGTGCTGGGCGGCTGGGTGCTGTTCATCTGGATGTGGTCCCTGGTGGTCTCCCGGCCCTGGGACAGTGGCCCGCTGGTGCTGCTGCTGGTGCTGTCGATCATTGCCGCGCCACTGATCACGCTGCTGTGGATCTTCCACAACATGGGGATCTACAAGCGCAAGGGGCCCCGCAAGGGCATGCGCGAGGTCAAGCCGGTCTATGACGTCGACTGGACCGGCCGCGAGGTCACCGCCGACTGGGATGCGCTCAGCCGCTCGCGGGTGATCGTCATCGAGATCGACGAGTTCGGCAAGAATTACCGGGTGGCGAGCACACGATGACTCCTTTGCAGGAGTTCCTGATCGCGGTCCAGGCGACCACGATCTACTGGTGGGCGCTCTTCTATTTCGCCGCCTACCCGATCGTCACCAGCGTGATGTGGATCACCACCTCCTGGATGTTCCGCCTGCGCTGGGAGGACACCTCGCACGAGATCGTGGCCCCGCCCAATGGCTGGCCTCCGGTCACGGTGATCATTCCTGCCCACAACGAGCAGGCGGTCATCCGGCAATCGCTCGCATCGGTGATCGCGCTCGACTATCCCGACCTCGAGATCATCGTGGTCGACGATGGCTCCACCGACCAAACCTTCGATGCGATGATCCCGATGCTGCCCGGGCCGTCGGTACGGGTGGTTCGCAAGCTCAACAACGAGGGAAAGGCGCTGGCGCTCAACGATGTGCTGCCGCTGGCGCGCGGAGAACTGCTGCTGATTCTCGATGCCGACGCCCAGCCCGAGCCCGACATGCTGCTCTGGATGGTGCCGCACTTCACCCACGGTCGGGTCGCGGCGGTCACCGGCAATCCCCGGGTGCGCAACACCAACTCCTTCCTCGCGCGCCTGCAGGCGATCGAGTTCTCGTCCATCGTCAGCCTGCTGAGGCGCTCTCAGCGGATCTGGGGCCGGATCACCACGGTCTCCGGGGTGGTGACCATGCTGCGCAAGAGCGCAGTTTTCGATGTCGGCGGCTTCAGCCCCAACATGCCCACCGAGGACATCGAGCTCACCTGGAAGATGCAGAAGCGCTTCTACGACATCCGCTACGAGCCGCGTGCCATCTGCTGGATGACCGTGCCGGTTTCGCTGCGCGGTCTGTGGCGCCAGCGGCTGCGCTGGGCCCGGGGTCTGATGCAGGTGCTGCGCAAGCACCATGATGTGGTCACCCGCTGGCAGCTGCGCCGGATGTGGCCGGTGTTCACCGAATCGGTCATGTCCACCCTCTGGTGCCTGTGCTTCGTGGCCCTCACGCTGATCTGGTTGCTGTGCCTGGCCACGGGTCTGCCGCCGGCCGGCGCCACGCCGATGCCCAACCTCTGGGGCATGACCATCGGCACGATCTGCCTGATCCAGCTGGCCGCGGGGGCGCTCATCGACCGCCGATATGACCCGTTCATCAGCCGGTACTACCCCTACGCGGTCTGGTATCCAATCATCTACTGGATGCTGCTCGCGCTCTCGACCACCTGGGCGCTGCCCTATCTGCTCAAGCGGCCGGGCAAGGATTCCATCACCTGGAACACGCAGCGAAAGGGCAAGGGTGCATGAGTCGAAGGCTGTCGCGGTTGTGCTGGTTGCTGCTGGCCGGATTGTCGGTCGCGCCGGCGCTCGCCCAGGCCAGCGGCTACACGGTGCGCGCCGGCGGCGTCATCGTCGATCGCCCGCCCCGGCCTGAGGTCATTGCCGACCTGGGCACCGCCCGGCAGCTGGCACAGGCCAGGGACTATCAGGCCGCGCTGCCCATGTACCTGATGCTTGCAGCGTCGGACCCCAACGATGCCGAGATGGCCATCGAAGTCGCCCGGGTGCTCGGCTTTGCCGATCGCAACGCCGAGTCGGCTGCGCTCTATCGGCGGGTGCTTGCGCAGGCACCGCAGCGCCGGTCCGAACTGCTGCCCAGCCTCGCCTGGCAGACCGCCTGGGCGGGCGATGCCGCGCAGGCCGAACCGCTGTTCCTCGAGGTCGCGCAGGCGTCCATCTACGATGAGCCGGTGCGCGCCGAAGCCTGGCGCGGTGCGGCCGAGAGTCGCCAGAACCTGGGCCGGCTCAGCGAGGCGCTCGAGGCCTACGACCGCGCGCTCGCCCTCAAGCCCGATGACCGCAACATCGCCCGCAAGCGCGCGCAGATGCTGCTCTGGACCGACCGCCATGCCGAGTCGATCTCGGCCTACCAGGCGCTGGCCGCGTCCGACCCTGCCGATCGCCTCACCCAGCTCGGTCTCGCCCAGGCGCTCAACTTTGCGGGACGACACCGCCAGGCGCTTGCCATCTGGCGCGACATCGACGCGCCTGCGAGCCCCGACGAAAAGCGCGAAGTCGCGCGCGGTCTGCGCTGGGCCGGCTTCGAGGATCTCGCCCATGACACCCTGCAGGGTGTCGATCTGCCTGATGCCGCCTGGCTGCGCAACTGGCGAACCAGCCGCGAGACCGCCCGCAGCGGATGGGCTGCCTATGAATGGGCACGCGACCGTGATTCGCTGATCATCAGCGCGCTCACGCTGGGCGGGCTGGTGCGTCCGCAGCGCGGCCACACCCTGGAGTTCGCCTGGCGACGGGCCTCGATCAGCGAACCGGCGGCGTCTCTGGATGCCGACCGGCTGACGGCGTCCTACGGCTGGCGCCTTGGCGATCCCTACACCCGCTGGGGAACCCTCTGGCCCAGCCTGAGCGTCTCGGCCAACCGCTACGCCGGATGGTCGCCGCTCACCGGTGCGGCTCGGCTGCGCTGGATTCCCCGCGATGGCCTGCGGCTGGACGGCGAGCTCGGCCGGGAGACCATCGAGAACACCACGGCGCTGGCCAACCGCGTCACGGTGGCCACCACCAGTCTGGCGGTCGACTGGCGGCCGCTGCCACGCTGGAACGCCGGTGGCAGCCTTGCGTTGCTGCGCTTTGACGACGGCAATGTGCGCACCCGGGTCACCGGCCGTGCCGACTATGCGCTGCGTTTCTCGCCCAAGGTGGTGGTGGGCATGGAAGGCCAGCTCTTCAGCAGTTCCGATCCCACCAGCGACAGCCGCGCTGCGCGGGGCTACTGGAATCCGAAGCGCTACAACGAGGCGCGGGCCTATGTCGGGCTCTATCACGACTTCAACCCCTGGGAACTGCAGGCCCGGGTTGGCGTGGGTGTGTCCCGCGAGGTCGACGGCTTCGGCAATCAGAGTTCCGGCAATCCCAACGTCTGGGAACTCAGCATGGGGCGGGACATCACGCCCACCTGGCGCGCGCGCTTCTATGCGGGTGGCTCGGGCAGCAACTTCGCCGCCGGCAGCGGCGGGTCGGGCTACTGGCGCCGCTTTGCCGGCGCATCGATCACCGGCTGGCTCTGAGCCTGCGCGGCCAGGGCTGTCGGCTCCTGCCGGGCCGATCGGCTACAATCGCGGGTTTACCCGAGCGAGTTTTCGCCCCCGAGGCCCGATGAAAGAAGCCAGACACCCCCGCGGCCTGCGCGAGCGCAAGTCCCATCTCTCGCCGGATGCCGAGCGGCTTGTCGCGGCTGCACTCGGGCTGTCGAATGCCGGCAGCAGAACCGAGGATCGCTTCTGGGAAGCCTCGCTTTCGGCCCGGCTCGAGAAACTCCTCGATGGTGGCCATGCCCAGCCGGTGGAAGACGCACTCGAGCGCCTGAACCAGACCGACACCGAGGCCTACAGCGCCCTCATCGAGGCGGTTGAAGATGCGAGCGAGGCGCTCACGCTCGAGATCGATGGGCAGCCCTGGCAATGTCTTCTGGTCTGTGCGCCGCTGGTGGTCTGGACCCGTTTTCGCATTCCGTCCGGCCCCATCGCCAGCGATGTCGCGCTCACGCTGGCCACCCAGTGGCAGGCCCATGCCCTGGCGTCGCAGGCGCGCTTCCGGATCTCCCCCTGCCTGTACAGCATTGACCAGCTGCCGCGCGACTTTGCCGAGATGCGCCGCCTCACGCGCCGCCTGGGCAGCAGCGCAATCACCGGTCAGTCCGCACGGCTGGACCTGAAGTCGCTGCCCGACACCGCAGACATGCTGGCCGATACCCGGTTCCTGATCGGTGTGGTGGCGGCGCCCGTCGGCATGCCGCTGTTCCGCTGGCAGGAGACCGACGCAGCCGGCCATGCCGGCCGTGTGCACTGTCTGGAGCAGTGGATCGCACAGGGTCGGCCCAGCCTTGAGCCGCTTTTGGCCGGCTGCGGCTTCGAGTGCCTGCTGCCCGACGCCTACCACATCAATCTGCGCGAGGCCGATCGCCGGGTGCGGCCCTACGCCATCCGTGCCGCCATGCACCTGCTCACCCATGCACTGGGGGTCAAGCCGGCAGAGATCACCGCCGCGATCGCGCCCTTCGGGCAGGATCGGGTCGATGAATACCGGATCGGCCTGTCGCTGGGTGAATCCGAGGAGGTCGCCCAGGGCGTGGTCTGGCCGCTGCTCGGCGCCGAGAGCGATCAGGACGACCCCTCGCCGCTCGAACAGATCCGCGCCACCCTGCGGGAGGCTGGCATCACCGAGATCCGCTTCTGGCCCGACCTGAACGAGCCCGACTTCTGCGAAGACTGCGGCAGCCCGCTCTACCCGAACGGCAAGGGCGAGATCGTGCACGCCGACATGCCCGAAGACATCGAGCCCGAGACCACGCACTTCCACTGAGGCACCCATGGTCGGGAGGCGGTGGCCCCCCCCATGGCCTGCGCGGGCAGGCCCGTGCAGCGCCTCTGGTCCGGCGTTGCGCATTCTCAATGCCGAAGGCATCGCGCCTCGCTACGCTGTCCGAACACCGTCCTCCTGGTGATTTTTCGGGCAGACCGGCCAGCCCTGGCCTCTCTGCCCTTTCTTTTTTCGGTGACTGAGCGCGGGTGGCGTGGCGGCGCAGGCCGTGGCCTGGGTCCCAGCGTCTATCATCAGGTCTTCAGCGACCGGGCCTGCAGGGCCCTCAGGGAGACGACAGATGGCGCGAGTTCAGGTGGTGAGCGAAGTCAGCGGTTCGGTCTGGAAGATCGAGGCTGCCGCCGGTGCCGAACTGGGCGCAGACGACACGATCATGATCATCGAGTCGATGAAGATGGAGATCCCGGTGAGCAGCCCGCGCGCCGGTCGTCTGGTCGAGATCAGGGTTGCCGAGGGCGAAGCGGTCAAGGAGGGGCAGGTCGTCGCGGTCGTGGAGTGACCCGCCGCCCGCCCATGTCAGCCCGTCGGCGGGTCGATGCCCACCAGCACCTTGCCGACATGGCTCATGCTTTCCGTGGCCTCATGGGCCAGCGCGGTGTCCCGCATCGCGAAGCGCTGGTAGAACTGGTGGCGCAACTCGCCGTTGGACAGCGCGTTGTTGATGAACATGGCCGCATCGTCGTGCGCCTGCTGTGACATCGCATAGACCAGCACGAAGCGCACGGTGATGTCCTTGGCCAGCATGGGCCAGAACGGAATGGCCGGTTCCGGCACGGCATCGGAGGCGTAGGTCGCGATCACCCCGCCGGGCCGCAGCAGCGGCAGGTTCACCGGCAGGTTCTGACCGAAGGCCACCTCGATCACCCGATCGATGCCCTGTGCTTCGCCGGTGATCTCCCGCACCCGAGCCACCACATCTTCCTGGCGATAGTTGACCACCTCGTGGGCGCCCGCCGCGCTCGCCTGGCGCGCCTGTTCGTCGCGGCTGACCGTGGCGATGACCCGGGCCGCGCCGGCAAGGCGGGCGATCTGGATCGCATAGAAGCCCACCGCCCCCGCGCCACCGTGCACCAGCACGGTCTTGCCCAGCACCGGACCGTCGGCCATCACGCAGCGGTGGGCGGTCATGGCCGGAATGCCCATGCAGGCGCCTGCGTCGAAGTCGGCACGGGCCGGCAGCGGCACGGCCTTGAAGGCAGGCACCACGCTGTACTGCGCGCAGGTGCCGTGCGGCCGGCCCTGGGTGGCTTCGTAGATCCAGACCCGCTGACCCACGCGTTGAGGGTCGACGCCGTCGCCGACCGCATCGATCACGCCGGCGCCGTCCTGGTGGGGAATCACCACGGGGAAGGGCATGGCCAGATTGCCGCGCGCGCCGCCGCGGTTCTTGGTGTCGGAGGGGTTGACCGCCGAGACATGCACCTGCACGCGCACCTCGCCGGCTGCGGGAGCGGGCAGCGGCCGTTCGCCGAACTGCAGCACTTCCCGCGCAGGACCTTTTCGTTCGTACCAGACGGCCAGCATGGTGATCTCCGGAAGCGTGCAGCAGGGTGCGCGGCGAATGACACCGCGGGGATCAGGGAGGGGTCGGTTCAGCGGCGCTGCGGTCGTGGTTCAGGCGCGCACCAGTCGGCCCGGGAGCACGCCGGTGGCCTCGCCATGGCGATACACGACCTGGCCCGACACGATGGTCGCGTCATAACCGGTGGCGCCCTGCAGGAACCGGCGCCCGCCCGCAGGCAGATCGCGATGCACCTGAGGTGCCTGCACCGCGAGGTTCTCCAGGTCGATGACATTGATGTCGGCCTTTTGGCCCGGTGCCAGCGCGCCGCGGTCGGTGAGCCCCACCGCCCGCGCATTGCGCGCCGACAGCAGGTTGACCAGCAGCGGGATCGGCAGGCGGCCGTGATCGCGCCTCACGCCCCAGTGGCTGAGCAGGTAGGTGGTGAAGCTGGCATCGCAGATGGAGGCGACATGCGCGCCACCATCGCCCAGACCAAAAAGCGCGTTGGGATGGCTGAGCTGTTCGGCGCAGGTGTCGAGATTGCAGTCGGCGTAGTTGGCGAACGGCGCCAGCAGCAGCGCGCTGCCGTCGTTCTCGAGCATGAGGTCGTAGGCGGTGTCGAGCTCGGTTCGGCCGGTGCGTTGCGCGATGTGCGCCACCGATTTCTCGAGGGGAGGCTCGTAGTCGGGGGGCGAGCCCAGGCCGAAGACCCGTTCGTAGTCATAGGGCTTCCCATCGACGCGCAGGAAGGGATGCTCCAGCGACTCGGCGAGGATGCGCGCGCGGATCTCGGGCGTGCGCATGGCGGCGGCCATGGCAGCGGGCGCGAGCGTGGCCCGCAGCTGCAGGAAGGTGGGAGAGCCATGCACCGGGCTGCGGTTGGCGAGCAGCCCGAAAAGCACGCCGACCGCGCGCGGCGCAACCTGCGCGGCGATGCGCGTGCCGGACTGCGACTCGGCCTCGATGCGCGCCAGGGTCTTGCGCCAGTCTTCGGGCTTGCGATGGCTCTGGGCGAGCGAGATCGACACCGGGCGGCCGCTGTCGCGCGCGATGCGAAAGACCATGCCGAGCTCGTCGCCCTGGCTGTAGGCCATGTCGGAGATGATCTGGATGACACCCTTGCCGGCATCGGCCAGGCCGCGACCGATGCCGATCAGCTCGTCTTCGCCGGCCTTCAGCGAGGGCGTGGGGTCACCCTTGATGCTGCGGTGGTTGAGCGAGCGGGAGGTGGAAAACCCGAGGGCGCCGGCACGCACCGCGTCGCGGGTCAGTTCGCGCATGCGGGCAATGTCGGTTTCGTTGGCCGGCTCGAGGCGCGCGGCGCGCTCGCCCATCACGTAAAGGCGCAGTGCGCCATGCGGGAGCTGAGCGGCGACATCGATGTCGCGCGGCACGGTGGCCAGGAAGTCGAGGTAGTCGCCGAAGGATTCCCACTGCCAGCTCAGGCCCTCGTGCAGGGCCGCGCCCGGAATGTCCTCGACACCTTCCATGAGCTCGATGAGGCGGTCGTGATCGGCCCGACGCACCGGCGCGAAGCCCACGCCGCAGTTGCCCATGACCGCGGTGGTCACGCCCTGCAGGCTGGAGGGCTGCATGCGCTGGTCCCAGGTGGCCTGACCATCGTAGTGGGTGTGGATGTCGACGAAGCCGGGCGTGACCAGCCGGCCGCGGGCGTCGATCTCCTCGGTGCCTGTGCCGCCGAACCTGCCGATCGCGGTGATCCGGCCCCCGTTGATGCCGATGTCACCTTCCTGCAGCGGGCCGCCCAGGCCGTCGGCCAGTGTGCCGCCGCGGATCACCAGGTCGAATGGCTTGCTCATGGCGGAAGTCCTCTCGTGGGGGTGGGTCAGGGCGGCGCCCCCGGGCGCGGCCGGCCGATCAATTGATGATACTTGCGTTTCCCGGGCGCCGGTATGCTCACGTCCCGATGCCGTTTCGCGGCCGTGCCGCCCTCTGATCCACCCTGCGGAGACACTCCATGCCCCTCGATGCCGAGATCGCGAAGATCCTGCCGCGCATGCCCCTGCGCGATGTCCCGACCATGACGCCGCAGAGCGCGCGCGACTCGCTGCTGGCCATGGCCCAGGCCCGCAACGACCAGCCCTTGCCCGACCCCGGCCGGGTCGATGCGATCTCGCTGCCCGGCCCGGCCGGCGCGATTCCGGCACGGGTCTATCGCACCGCGCGCAGCGCCGCGCCCACGGTGGTGTACTTCCACGGCGGCGGCTGGGTGGCAGGCGATCTCGACACCCATGACCGCGCCGCCCGCATTCTCGCCATCGAACTCGATGCCACGGTGGTCAGCGTCGATTACCGGCGTCCGCCCGAGGCCCGCTTTCCGGCGGCCTTCGACGACGCGTTCGCCGCCGTGCGCCATGTGGGTGCCAATCCGGCTGCCTTCGGTGGTGCGGGCCAGCCGCTGGGTGTGGCCGGTGACAGCGCCGGCGGCAATCTCGCTGCTGCTGCAGCGCTCGCGGCGCGCGATGGCGGGCCGCGGGTGCACGCCCAGCTGCTGGTCTACCCGGTCACCGATGTCACCGGCCACTTCCGCGATGCCGCCATCAACCGCGCCTATCCCTCGCGTGCCCAGAACGCCGAGGGCTATTTCCTGTCGCTGGCGGTGATGCAGTGGTTCTCCGACCACTACCTCGGCGCAAGCGGCCTGGCGGCTGATCCGCGGGTCTCCCCGCTGAAGGCGGGCAGCCTGGCCGGGCTGCCGCCCACGGTGCTGTGTACCGCCCAGTTCGATCCGCTGCGTGATGAGGGCGAGGCCTATGCCGCGGCGCTGCGGGCCGCGGGGGTGCGGGTGATGGAGCACCATGGTTCGGGGCTCATTCATGGCTACTTCGGCATGGGCGCTGCGGTGCCCGCCGCCGGCGAGGAAGCCCGACGGGTGCGGGCCGACTTTCGCCGCCTGCTCGAGCAGGCGGCGTGAGCGCCGCCGGTGATGCCGGCGCGCCGATGAAACCGGCCAGCGCCCACACCTGCTGTCTCAACCGGAAGGTGTTCAGCGAGCTCGACTTCTCCGACCAGGAGTCCTTCGACGATGCCGGGCGCGGCCTGATCGGCAGCATTCCCGATGCGCGAATCGTGGGCGGGCGAGGGCAGGTTGTCTGGGACCTTGCCAGCTTCGGCTTCCTCGAGGACGAGCAGGCGCCCGACTCGGTCAACCCCAGCCTGTGGCGACAGGCGCGGCTGAACCGGCTGCACGGGCTGTTCCGGGTCACCGACCGGCTCTACCAGGTGCGTGGCTTCGACCTCGCCAACATGACCATCATCGAAGGCGACAGTGGCATCGTGATCATCGATCCGCTGATGTTCACCGAGACCGCAGCCGCGGCGCTGGCGCTGTATCGCGCCCATCGCGGCGATCGGCCGGTGCGTGCGGTGATCTATTCCCACAGCCACACCGACCACTACGGTGGCGTCGAGGGCGTGATCACGCCGGCGCAGGCCGCCAGCGGCGAGGTGGCGGTGATCGCGCCCGAGGGCTTCATGCACGAGGTCATCTCGGAGAATGTGCTGGCCGGCGTACCGATGCGCCGGCGCGCGATGTTCCAGTTCGGCCCCACCCTGGCCCGCGGCCCGCTCGGGCATGTGGACAGCGGCCTGGGCAAGGTCACCGGACGCGGCACCCAGAGCCTGATCGCGCCGAACCGCATCGTCAGCGAGCCGACCGAGACCCTGGTCATCGATGGCATCGAGGTGGTCTGCCAGCTCACGCCCGAGACCGAGGCGCCGGCGGAGATGAACTTCTTCTTTCCGCAGCTCGGGGTGCTGAACCTGTCGGAGAACGGCTGCCACACCATGCACAACCTGTGTCCCATCCGTGGCGCCAAGACACGGGACGCGCTGGCCTGGTCCAAGTACCTCGATCAGGCGCTCGATGCCTTCATCGACCGCACCGAGGTCTGCATCGCGCAGCATCACTGGCCCACCTGGGGCCGCGAGCGGGTGCGCCGCTTCATCAGCGAGCAGCGCGACATGTACCGCTATCTGCACGATCAGACCCTGCGGCTGATGAGCCACGGCCTGACGCCCAACGAGATCGCCGAGTCGGTGCGCATGCCGGCCTCGCTGCGGGCGCGCTGGCACGCGCGTCCCTACTACGGCGCGGTCGAGCACAATGTGCGGGCGGTCTATGCCCACTATCTCGGGCCCTACGACGGCAACCCGGTCAACCTCAATCCGCTCTCGCCGCAGGCGCAGGCGCAGCGCTACCTCGAGTACATGGGCGGTGCAGACAGCGTGCTGGCGCGCGCACGCAAGGACTTCGACGCCGGCGATTACCGCTGGGTGGCGCAGGTCTGCCACCACCTGGTGTTTGCCGACCCGGCCAACCGGCCGGCCCGCGAGCTCTGCGCCGATGCCCTCGAGCAGCTGGGCTACCAGAGCGAGTCATCCACCTGGCGCAACGCGTATCTGCTTGGCGCGCATGAGCTGCGCAAGGGCGCACCCCGGCCACCCGCCGGTGCGCAGGGCGGGGTGGCGCCGCGGGTGGTGGCGATGATGCCGATGCCGATGTTCTTCGATTACCTCGCCATCCGCATCAACGGACCGAAGGCGGAGGGACTCAGCCTGCGCATCGACTGGCGCATGACCGATGAAGGCGGCTGTCATCGGCTGAGTCTGAGCCACGGTGCGCTCAGTCACGCCGAGGGCAGCCATGGCGAGGCCCGTCAGGCCACGGTGCTCGCTGACCGTACCGCGCTGGGCGCGCTGCTGTCGGCCGGCAAGCGCTTCTCGCAGGCGCTCGAGGAGGGCCTGCTCGGGGTGGACGGTGAGCGCCAATCGGTGGCGGCGCTCTTCGGTGTGCTCGACGATTTCTCGCCGATGTTCAACATCCTCGAGCCCTGAGGCGGCTCATGCTCAGGCGGCACCCACCAGCAGCCACGTGCTGGCGCCGGCGAGAGCGAACGCGAAGGCCCTTGCCGGCAGACGCAGGCGCGTGCGCAGGGCCGGCGTGAGCCGGCTGGCCGGCAGCCACACCGCCATCAGCAGTCCGGCCTGCAGCAGCGCCAGTCCGGCGAGATAGGCCAGCACCGGCGTGGGCTCCGCGCCCACCACGGCTTCACCATGGACGAGCCCGTGGACGAGACCGGCCAGCCCCGCCGCCCCTGTCCAGCGTGTACCGGCCGATGCGTTACGAGCACCGGCGCCGATGCGGGAAAGACCGAGCACGAACGCGGGCAGCAACAGACTGAGCGCGAGTGCGGCATCCTGCAGGGGCAGGCTCAGGCCGGCTGCGCCGGCCACCGTGCCGATCAGGCCGGCAACCAGGAACAGGGTGAGCAGGCGCATGCCCTGCCTGCGCGCCACGGGCAGGCAGGCGATCGCAGCAGCGCTGCCCAGCAGGAAGAGCAGATGGCCGGGTTCGATCAGCGGATGCCCGAGGCCTGAGAGCAGGCCCTCCATCAGGGTGGCTGGCGTCTGCCCGCCCATCGGGTGATGCGCCAGGGCGGGTGAGGCGCCGAGCGCCAGCACGAGCGTGGTCGGCAAAGCGCCGCGGCAGGACACGGTACCGGACGGTGCGGACGGGTGGGTCATGACTGGGCCTCGGTGGGCGTGATGGGAGACAGCGCCTGCGCGACGCCGATCATGCTGTCGCGGCTGACCAGTCGGGCGAGGGCGTCTTCACTCAAGCCCTCGGTGCCCTCGGGTCTTCGTGGCAGCACGAGAAAGCGCATGTCCGCGGTGCTGTCATGCACGCAGATCGCGGTGCTGGCGGGAAGATGAAGCCCGAATTCGGCGAGCACGGATGCCGGTTCGCGCACGGTTCGGGCCCGGTAGGCCTTGCTGATGTACCAGGACGGGGGTTGGCCCAGGATCGACCGTGGATAGCACGAGCACAGCGTGCACACGATCAGGTTGTGCTCGGCCTCGGTGTTCTCCACCACCACCAGTTGCGCCTCGCCCACCCTGATGTCGAGCTCGGCCGCGGCGTCCTTGCCGTTGGCCAGAAGTCGTGCGCGGAAAGCCGGATCGATCCAGGCCCGGGCCACCAGCCTTGCACCGAGGTGCGTGCCGGGCGCCTCGAGTTTCTGGATCTCGAGAGTGACTTCACCTGCCGACAGGATCCCGCGTTCGATCAGCAGGGCCTGCAGGGCATCGACCATCTGCTGTCCGAGCAGGTTGCCCTCGCCGTCCTCGATCACCAGGGCATCGTGCTCGTGGGCGTGGCCATGCGCCCGAGGATGGTCGTGCTCATGGGCGTGCTCATGGTCGTGCTCACGGCCGTCATGATGGTCGTGTCTCGGTGCGGGTGATGGCGGCTCAGCCATGGGACTCTCCGTGCTCGGCTTCGAGCCAGTGGTCATAGATCTCGATGCACAGCGCATCGTCGGGATGGCGGCGGTGTTCCGGCCAGAGTTCGCGCATCGGGAACCGTACCCGGTAGAGCGGCACCACCTGGCCGTCGGTTCGGCCCACGGCCAGATCTTCCGGGTTGAGGAACCAGCCGCAGCACTGGATGATTTCGCCGCACTGGCCGAGGATGTAATCGGGAGTGCGCACATGGCCGGGCTTGCGCAGGTCACGCACCCGGACCCGGTCGCCGAGTCTGAAACGCTGACGCGACATGGCTTGCGCTGCCTCAGCCTTCCCGGCAGGGCGTGGACCAGCGGTCCTGAACGCTGCTCAGCGCCGCCTCGAACTCCTCGCGGGTGAACAGCCCCTTGGCAACGAGGGTGTCGATCATCGCCTCGAGGCGCCGGCGGTAGAACGAATAACGCTGGTACTTGTCGAGCCCGAAGGACTCGAAGCCGTGACGGATCTCGTCGAGCGAGATCACCCGGCGAGCGCCGTCGCCAAGCAGATTGCGGATTGCCTCGGCCTGCTTCTCCCAGTGCTGGAAGGGCAGTTCCACCTGCGGAATCGGACCGGCCGGCAGGCCGCCGATGTCGTGATAACCGCTCATGTCGTCGCTCCCGGATCAGGCCAGGTCGGCGGGCTTGAGCAGCACCGAACGGACATCCATGCGGTCCTTGAGCACGCCCTCCTTGTGGAAGACATCGACCAGCGCCTGATAGGAGCGGATGTCGGTGTCGTTGAGCTCGTTCCAGGCGCGCAGGTAGGGCTGGGCGATGATGCGCACACTCTCGCCGCGGATCGCGGTGTACTTCGCGAAGTAGGGGCGCACCCGGTCGAACTCGGTGTTGGCAAGACGCGTGGCCTGGTCGAGCACCTGTACCACCTTTCGTGCCACCTGCGGCCGCTCCTTGATGAAGCGCGTGGTCAGCAGCGAGACGCCGGAATAGAAGGGATCGGCGATGACACTCGCGCAGGGG
>NZ_CEXFHW010000069.1:0-18253 GCF_982640115.1 Quisquiliibacterium sp.
GATCGAATTCGGCGCGTGAGCCGTTCTTCTTGACCACCGCCGGCAGCGTGAGCTCGATGCGCTCATAGGTGGGGAAACGCTTGTCGCAGTTGGGGCAGCGCCGGCGACGGCGGATGGTGTCGCCGTCGTCGGAGGCCCGGGTATCGATGACCTGGGTGTCGCCGTGGTCGCAGAACGGGCAGTGCATGTCCGGCTCGGCGTCCCGGCGCCCGGCTCAGCGGTAGACCGGGAAGCGCGCGGTGAGTTCGGCCACCCGCGCCCGCACTGACGCGATGCGCGCCTCGTCCTGCGGGGCGTCGAGCACATCGGCAATGAGATGCCCCACGGTCACCGCCTCGGCGGTGCCAAAGCCGCGGGTGGTCATCGCTGGCGAGCCGAGCCGGATGCCGCTGGTGACGAAGGGCTTCTCGGGATCGTTCGGAATGGCGTTCTTGTTGCAGGTGATGTGCGCCTGACCGAGCAGCGCCTCGGCCGCCTTGCCGGTGATGCGCTTGGCGCGCAGGTCGACCAGCATCACATGGCTCTCGGTACGGCCCGACACGATGCGCAGGCCGCGCTCGATCAGCGTGCGCGCCAGGGCGTCGGCATTGGCGATCACCTGCCGCTGGTAGACCGCGAAGGAGGGATCGAGCGCCTCCTTGAAGGCCACCGCCTTGGCCGCGATGACATGCATCAGCGGGCCACCCTGCAGGCCGGGGAAGATGGCGGAGTTGATCGCCTTCTCGTGCTCGGCGCGCATCAGGATGATGCCGCCGCGCGGTCCCCGCAGGCTCTTGTGGGTGGTGGAGGTGACGATGTCGGCGTGCGGCACGGGGTTCGGATAGACGCCGGCCGCGATCAGCCCCGCATAGTGGGCCATGTCGACCATGAAGATGGCGCCGATCTCGCGCGCCACCCGCGCGAAGCGCTCGAAGTCGATGCGCAGCGAATACGCCGAGGCGCCGGCGATGATCAGCTTGGGCCGGTGCTCGCGGGCCCGCGCCTCCATCTGGTCATAGTCGATGGCCTCGTTGGCATCAAGCCCGTACGAGACCACCTTGAACCACTTGCCGGAGATGTTCAGCGGCATGCCGTGGGTGAGATGGCCGCCCTCGGCCAGGCTCATGCCCATGATGGTGTCGCCGGGGTTGAGGAAGGCGAGGAACACCGCCTCGTTGGCCTGCGCGCCCGAGTGCGGCTGGACATTGGCGGCATCAGACCCGAACAGCTTGCGCACGCGGTCGATCGCCAGCTGCTCGGCCACATCGACATGCTCGCAGCCGCCGTAGTAGCGCTTGCCGGGATAGCCCTCGGCGTACTTGTTGGTCATCTGCCCGCCCTGGGCGGCCATCACCGCGGGGCTGGCGTAGTTCTCGGAGGCGATGAGCTCGATGTGCTCTTCCTGGCGCCGGTTCTCGGCGACCATGGCCTGCCAGAGCTCGGGATCGACGACTTCGATGGTTCTGCTGCGATCGAACATGGAATGACTCCTCGAACAGCCGGTGGTGGATGCTGACGGCTGCCCAGGCGCGCGGCAGACATGGAAGAAGGGCGGCAAGAACTCGCCGCCCCGGCAAGGCCTGCGCTCCCCGGTAGTGCTCTACCTGATCGCCAGTCGCGCAGACCCGCGCATTTTATCGAAGCGGCCGACGCCCGGGCAAATGAGCCGGCGCAGGCCGGGGCCGATCAGTCGAGGTGATCGACCAGCCCCCACGCCACCACCGCCCAGCCGCGGGCATCGCGGCGGATGGCGTTCAGGCTGGCGTTGCGGATGGGCTGGCGGCGCGGATCGGTCAGGGCGATGCCGGCGGCAATGCGGTGGACCACATCGAGCACCCCGCCATGGGTCACCGCGACCACGCGCTCGCCGGGATGGCGCGCGGCCATGGCCTCGATGGCGGCGAGCACCCGGTCGTGAAAGCCGCGCAGGCTCTCGCCGCCCCCGGGCAGGGCGAAGTCGAGATCGCGGCCGCGCCAGCGGGCGAACTCCGGGCCCCAGTCGCGTTGCAGTTCCTCGGGGGTCATGCCCTCGAAGGCACCGTAGTGGCGTTCGCGCATGGCCGGGTCCACCTGCACGGCCAGCCCCAGCCGGCGCGCGATCGGCTCGGCGGTCTGGCGGGCGCGGGTGAGGTCGCTGCTGTAGACCGCACTGACCGGCGCCGCGAGTGCCCGGTCGGCGAGCGCGTGGGCTGCCCGCTCGGCCTCCTCGTGCCCTTCGGGGTCGAGGGGGATGTCGATGTGGCCCTGGAAGCGGGTTTCCCGGTTCCAGGCGGTGAGGCCATGACGCACCAGCACCAGTTCGGTCATGGCGCGACCTCCGCCGCCGCGGGCCCCGGCGGGCGCACCTGCAGCCAGAAGGTCACCGGTCCGTCATTGACGAGATGCACCTGCATGTCGGCACCGAACACCCCGGTGGCCACCCGCGGGAAAGCCTCGCGGGCCGCGGCGGCCAGGCCATCGAAGAGCTCGCGGGCCAGCGCCGGCGCGGCTGCAGGCGTGAAGCTCGGGCGCGTGCCGCTGCGGGTATCGGCCGCCAGCGTGAACTGCGGCACCAGCAGCAGGCCGGCGTCACCGTGCCCGGCGGCCAGCTCGGCCAGGCTGCGGTTCATGCGGCCGCGCTCGTCGGGAAACACCCGGAAGGCGAGCAGCCGCGACAGCAGCGCGCGCGCCTGCACCGGGGTGTCATCACGCTCTGCGCACACCAGCACCATCAGCCCGCGCCCGATCTCGCCGACCACCGCGCCATCGACCTCGACGCGGGCCCGCGCCGCGCGCTGCAGCAAGCCGATCACCGCGTCTCAGCCGACCAGGGTCACGCGCGCGAAGCGACGCTTGCCCACCTGAACCACATAGGTGCCCGCCGGCAGCTTCAGACCCTTGTCGGTGACCCGCTCGCCGTCGATGCGGACCCCGCCCTGCTCGATGTTGCGGGTGGCCTCCGCGCCCGAGGGCACGAGCTGCGCCTGGCGCAGCAGCTGCGTGACCACGAGCGGTGCGCCCTGGACCGTCAGCTCGGGCATGTCCTCGGGCAGCGCGCCCTCGCGAAAACGCGCCTCGAAGGAGGCCAGCGCCTGCTCGGCCCGGGCCGGCGAGTGGAAGCGGGCCACGATCTCCTGGGCAAGCATGACCTTGGCGTCGCGCGGATTGCGGCCCTGCTCGCAGCTTGCCCTGAGCGCGTCGATCTCGGCCATCGGCCGGAACGAGAGCAGCGTGAAATAACGCCACATCAGCGTGTCGGAGATCGACATCAGCTTGCCGAACATCTCCTCGGGCGCGTCGGTGATGCCGACATAGTTGCCCTTGGACTTGGACATCTTCTCGACGCCATCGAGACCCTCGAGCAGCGGCATGGTCAGGATGCACTGCGGTTCCTGTCCGTATTCGCGCTGCAGCTCGCGCCCCACCAGCAGGTTGAACTTCTGATCGGTGCCGCCGAGCTCGATGTCGCTCTTGAGCGCCACCGAGTCATAGCCCTGCATGAGCGGATAGAGCAGCTCGTGCACCGAAATCGGCACGCCGCCCTTGAAGCGTCGGGTGAAGTCGTCGCGCTCGAGCATGCGGGCCAGGGTATAGCGCGAGGCGAGCTGGATCATGCCGCGGGCGCCGAGCGGGTCGCTCCATTCCGAGTTGTAGCGGATCTCGGTGCGGGCCGGGTCGAGCACCAGGCTGGCCTGCTCGAAGTAGGTGCGGGCATTGGCCTCGATCTGCTCGCGGGTGAGCGCCGGGCGGGTGGTGTTCCGGCCGGACGGGTCGCCGATCATGGCGGTGAAGTCGCCGATCAGGAAGATCACGGTGTGGCCGAGGTCCTGCAGCTGGCGCATCTTGTTCAGCACCACGGTGTGGCCGATGTGCAGATCCGGCGCGGTCGGGTCCAGGCCCAGCTTGATGCGCAGCGGGGTGCCGGTGCGCTCGCTGCGGGCGAGCTTGCGCAGCCACTCCTGCTCGATGAGCAGTTCGTCGCAGCCCCTCAGGCTGATGCGCAGGGCCTCTCGGGCCTGCTCGCTGATCGGGGAATCCGGGGCGTTCATGGGGGAGCCTGTTGGGTGCTTGTATCGGATGGTTTACACTGCCGGTTCGCCGATACCGAAAGCCGCGCGCCAGCACCTTGGGCCCGCGATCACGGTGTCTGTTGCCGGGAGCGCCCGGCGCCAACCGTCTGCCGCGTCGAATTCTACCCAAGCGCCCGAGCACACTGGCCCATCGCTCTCCCAGATCCCGTCTTCATGCCCCTGCCCGCCCGTCGCCTTCGCCGTATTTCGCTGGCCGTCGCCCTCGTCGGCGGTCTCGGCGCGGTCACGGCTTTCGGCACTGACCCGCTGGCGGGCGCGGCCGCGCCCGAGGTCCTCACCGTCACCGAGTCCCTGGCCGTCTCGGTCACGGCAGCCGACGGCACCGAGAGCTTCCTGCAGAGCGAGCTGGTTCGCCGCGGCGACAGCCTCGCCATCGTGCTTGCGCGGCTCGGCGCCAATGACACCGAATTCCTGCGCTTTGCCGCTACCGACCCCACCGCACGGCGGGCGCTGGTGCTGCGTCCGGGCCGCAGCCTGCGCGCCGAAATCGACTCACTCGGCCGGGTGCAGCGGGTGGCCTATCGCGGCACCGGCTTCGAGGACGATCCCCGCTCGGCCCAGGCCGCGCGTCGCCTGGTCATCCGCCGTGGTGAGGCCGGCTTCAGCGCCCAGGAAGAATCGGTGCCCATCGAGCGCAGCACCGAAATGCGTGCCGCCGAGATCCGCACCTCGCTGTTTGCCGCCACCGACGGCGCGGGCATTCCCGAGTCGGTCGCCGTGCAGATCGCCGAGATCTTCGGCGGCGACATCGACCTCCAGCGAGACCTGCGCCGGGGCGACCGTCTGCGCGTCGTCTATGACCTGCTGCGCGAGGCCGACAGCCTTGATGCCCCCGTCGCCACCCGTGTGATCGCCGCCGAGTTCGTCACCGGCGGCAAGGTGCACCGAGCGTTCTGGCATGAGCGCCACGGCAAGGGCGAATACTTCGATGCCGAGGGCCGCAGCCTCAAGAAGGCCTTTCTGCTCAACCCGCTCGAGTTCAGCCGGGTGTCGTCCGGCTTCAGCGAGGCCCGGCTGCATCCCATCATGCGAGACTGGCGCGCCCACCGCGGCGTCGACTTCTCCGCGCCGGTGGGCACTCGGGTACGCGCTGCCGCCGATGGCGTGGTCGAGTTTGCCGGCCAGCAGCGCGGCTACGGCAACGTGATCATCATCCGCCACGCCAATCAGAAGTCCACCCTGTACGCCCACCTGCAGGACTTCGCTGCCGGCATCCGCACCGGCGCACGGGTCGATCAGGGCGATGTCATCGGCGCGGTCGGCATGAGCGGCTGGAGCACCGGCCCCCATCTGCACTATGAACTGCGCATCGCCGGCGAGCATGTCGACCCCCTCAAGGTCGCCCGCCCCGAAGCACGCGCCCTCGAGCCGGCCGAGCGGGCAGCCTTCTCGGCTGCGCTAGGCCCCCTGCGGCACCGGCTCGCCCTGCTCGACAGCCTGCGCAGCGCCGGCTTCCAGTAAGCGGTCCCTGCGGCCCGCCCGGCGCCGACAGCCCATGCGCCAGCCGCCTGCCATACCGCTCACCATCGGCCTGATGTCGGGCACCAGCCTCGACGGCATCGACGGCGCGCTGGTTCGCTGGCAGGACGGTCTTCCGCAGACACTCGCATTCCGGTCCCTGACCATGCCACCCGCGCTGCGGGCGGAACTGCTGGCCTTGCAGGCACCGGTGCCTGACGAGTTGCACCGATCCCGGCTTGCCGCCGTGGGGCTGACCCGCGCCTATGCCGAGGTCTGCGAGCCGCTGATCCGGGAGGCGAAGGCCCTGTCGGCAGCCGCAGGCCGCCTCGAAGGTCACCACACGCCTGGCTCTCCGGGGGAGCACTCCCCCGGCACAGCCGGCCTGATCGGCGCGCACGGCCAGACCGTTCGCCATCAGCCCGGCTTGGGCTACACCGTCCAGCTGCTCGACGGCGCCCTGCTCGCCGAACTCACCGGCTGGGATGTGGTCTGCGACTTCCGCAGTGCCGACATCGCCGCGGGCGGCCAGGGCGCGCCGCTGGTACCCGCCTTTCACGCAGAGGTCTTCAGCCGCCCCGGCGAGCGTCGTGCCATCGTGAACCTTGGCGGCATTGCCAATGTCAGCCTGCTGGCGGGTGACGGCACCGTGCTCGGTCACGACACCGGCCCGGCCAACCTGCTGCTCGATCTCTGGGCTTCGCGGATGCTGGGCACTGCCATGGATCTCGACGGCGCGCTCGCCGCGAAGGGTCGTCCGCATGCCGGACTGCTTTCCCGGCTGCTGGCCGAACCCTACTTCGCGCGCCCCGCCCCCAAAAGCACCGGGCGCGACCTGTTCACGCCGGCCTGGCTCGACGCCGCTCTGCACGACGCCATGCCCGAGGCGGCCCGGAACGCGGCCGATGTGCAGGCCACGCTGCTGGAGCTGACCGCGCTCACGGTTGCCCGGGACTGCCGGGCCTTCGGCGCCGAGTCGGTGTTTCTTTGTGGCGGGGGCGCGGCCAATGCGGCGCTGGTGCAACGGCTGGCCGCCCTTTGCGCACCGGCACGGGTGGCTCGCACCGATGCTCTTGGCGCGCCGGCCCAGGCCGTGGAAGCGGTCGCCTTCGCCTGGCTGGCCAGGCAGCGTGTGCTTGGTCTGCCTGGCAACATGCCCTCAGTGACGGGCGCCCAGGGCCCCCGGGTGCTGGGGGCGCTGCACCGGGGGCAACAGCCCCCGGGCTGAGGCCTTCAGGCCGAGAACGACGAACCGCAGCCGCAGGTGGTGGTGGCGTTCGGGTTCTTGATGACGAACTGCGCGCCATTGAGATCGTCCTTGTAGTCGATCTCGGCACCCACCAGGTACTGGAAACTCATGGCGTCGATGAGCAGCGTGACCCCATTGCGGGTCATGACGGTGTCATCTTCGTTGGTCTCTTCGTCGAAGGTGAACCCGTACTGGAAGCCCGAGCATCCACCACCCTGGACGAATACCCGCAGTTTCAGGTTGGTGTTGCCTTCCTCATCGATCAGCTGGCGCACCTTGTCCGCCGCGCTTTCAGTGAAGATCAGCGGGGCGGGCATCTCGGCAACGGCGTTCATGTCGGTTTCTCCGGTGAATGCCACAGTGTAACGGTCGGGAACAAACCCTGCACCCGATCCGGCTATCGGCCGGACCATCGCCCTTGGCAATGCCCGGAAAGACAAGAGCCGCGCGAGGCGGCTCTCTGGGGACTGCACGGGTCCGGCGACCGAGGCCGGACCGCAAGCGTCAGCGCTTGGAGAACTGCTTGCGCCGGCGGGCCTTGTGCAGACCGACCTTCTTGCGCTCCACTTCGCGGGCGTCACGGGTGACGAGCCCGGCGCGGGAGAGTGCGGGCTTGAGGGTCTCGTCGAAGTCGATGAGCGCGCGGGTGATGCCGTGACGGACCGCCCCGGCCTGACCGCTTTCGCCGCCACCCTTCACATTGACCTTGACGTCGAACGCCTCGAGGTTGTTCGTCAGTTCCAGAGGCTGACGAACCACCATGCGACCGGTCTCACGGGCAAAGTAGCTGTCGAGCGGCTTGCCGTTCACCACCACGCGGCCGGTGCCCTTCTTGATGAACACGCGGGCCACCGACGTCTTGCGCCGGCCGGTGCCGTAATAGAACTCACCGATCATGTCAGATCTCCAGTGCCTTGGGCTGCTGAGCCGTATGGGGGTGGGTGGGCTCGGCGTAGACCTTCAGTTTCTTGAGCATGGCGTAGCCAAGCGGCCCCTTGGGCAGCATGCCCTTGACCGCATGCTCGAGGGCGCGCCCCGGGAAGCGGTCCTGCATCTTGCCGAAGTTGGTCTCGGTAATGCCGCCAGGGTATCCGCTGTGCCGGTAGTACTTCTTGCCGAGCGCCTTGTTGCCGGTGACCCGGATCTGGCCGGCATTGACCACGACGATGAAGTCGCCGGTGTCCACATGGGGCGTGTACTCGGGCTTGTGCTTGCCGCGCAGACGCAGCGCGATCTCGGCAGCCAGCCGACCCAGCACCTTGTTGGTGCCGTCAACCACGAACCATTCACGCACCACCTCGTGAGGCTTGGCGGAAAACGTCTTCATCACTGTTCCTGTTCTTGGGTGATCCGACCGCAACCCATCCGCTGGTTTGCCGCGCGGCTGGCTGCCAGGCGGTTGCCAGGCCATGCCGCGACCCTTCGCAGGGCTTGCGGCCATCCGCTGACCATCCTGTTGACGGCGGAAAGCCTGCTATTCTATCGCGGCTCTGCGCCCCAAGTCAAAGCCTTCCGGTCGGACAAAAAAAAGCCCGAACCGCAGGGTTCGGGCTGAATCCACCATTGGAGGAGGGTGGAGGAGACGCGGAGGGCTGTCACTGACAGCCGATGACCCAACTATAGACCACGCGATGCTGCGCCGCAAGAGTTTTTTGCGGCATCGCAACAAAATCAGAGGCCGGCTGAAGCCCGCAGGAAATTCTGTTTTCTTTCAGCAAGTTACGATGAATCCCGGCTCAGGCCGAGAGTTCGAATCGCTGGAATTTCCGACAATTGCTCTCGGAAACCATTCTGTTTTTCGCACCGCAACACACCCGCGTGCCGGGCCTATCCGGAGTTCTGCCCCCATGGAATGCACCGTCAGCTGGACCGGCCTCACCGGCATGAGCTTTCTGGCCACCACCGGCAGCGGCCACACCGCCGTGATGGACGGCGCTGTGGAGGGTGGGGGCAACAACCTGGCGCCGCGCCCGATGGAACTGGTGCTGGCGGGCACCGGTGGCTGCACGGCCTATGACGTGGTGCTGATCCTGCGCAAGAGCGGCCAGGACATCCGCGGCTGCGACGTGAAGCTTGCCGCCGAGCGGGCCCCGACCGACCCCAAGGTGTTCACCGCCATCCACTTCCACTTCATCGTGCGCGGCCGCGGGCTGAAAGCCAACCTGGTGGAGCGCGCGATCAAGCTCTCCCACGACAAGTACTGCTCGGCCTCGGCCATGCTGGCCCATACCGCCCGCCTGACCAAGGACTGGGAAATCCTGGAAGACTGATCCGGGCGGCAGCCCTAGATGCGGTGCGCCGTGGTGGTCATCACCCGCGCGGCCACGCGCATGGCAGCCCGAACCGGCGCCGGCAGGGTCACGCCGCCAAGCGACTCGGCGGTACGCGCATGCGCCGCTTCGTCGTCCTTCATGCGGGCGACCACCGCCCGAGACCGGACATCCTCGGCCGGCAGCCTTTCGAGGTGGCTTTCAAGGTGGCGCTCCACCTGCCGCTCGGTCTCGGCCATGAAGCCCAGGCTGAGACCGTCACCGGCCCGCGAGGCCAGCAACCCCAGCCCGAAGGCCCCGGCGTACCAGACCGGATTCAGCAGCGATGGCCGGCCGCCCAGTTCAGCGATGCGCTCGCGGGTCCAGGCAAGATGATCAATCTCCTCCTGGGCTGCCTGCTGGAAGGCCTCGCGCAGGACGGGATTGCGGGTGCCGGCAGCCTGACCGTCGTAGAGCGCCTGGGCACAAACCTCACCCACATGGTTGACCCGCATGAGCGCCGCCGCCAGCGCCCGCTGCGCGGGGGTCAGCTCCGCCTCGGCCTGCGCAGCCGCCGGGTTGGGTCGCGCAGCAGGCAAGCCGGAGGCCAGGGTGGCCATGCCGCGGCCGACCGACACCAGCAGCCGATCCAGCGGCGAAAGCGCGGGGCCGCCGCCCTGCGGCTGGCCCCTGCTGAGCGGGGCACAAACCTCGGCAGGGTGAGCGGCTTCGCGCCGAACGGCACTGGCACTTTCCGGAGAACTGGGTAGAGGCGTCATCGCGGTATGTTAACGGCCCTGATTGACGCCCCAGGCCAGTGCCTACTGTTGCCAACGCACCACAGCGTGGCGAAAAAAGCACACACCCGGGGGCAGCGTGCTTTGACCCCTGCCTGAAATTGATGACAATGCAACGACTTCCGACCGGTCCTGCTCAGCAATCCGGGCAGGTTCGGGGGGTGGTGGCGGCGTGAGGGCCGCCCGGTGATTCCAGAAACCAAGGAGATTGACCCATGAAGAAGACCCTGATCGCGCTGGCCGTTGCTTCGGCCGTCCCGGCGCTGGCGCAAGCCCAAACCTCCGTCACCCTGTCGGGCGACCTGAAAACCGGCCTGGCCCAGACCAACATCAGCAACGGTGGCGGCAGCGGTATGCAGATGACCGACGGCTCGTCCAAGTTCATCATCTCCGGCACCGAAGACCTCGGTGGCGGCCTGAAAGCCATCTTCCGTATCGACACCCGTTTCCGTCCTGACGAAGCCAAGAGCGCTGCCGCTTCCCTGGCCGCGGTTGCTGACGGCGCCACCTGGGTCGGCCTCGAAGGCGGTTTCGGCCAGGTTCGCCTGGGCCGGATCGACCAGCACTACATCTGGGGCGTTGACGAGCACGCTGCTCGCGCCACCCCGCTGCAGCACTGGAGCGTTTCGGTTCTGTCGTTCATCAACGGCACTTCCATCGCCAACACCAGCCGTACCCCGAACCTGGTTCGCTGGGATTCCCGCAGCATCGCCGGCTTCACCGTTGGTCTGGGCTACAGCACCGCCGCCTTCGCCTACGACGGCTGCACCGCCGCTCCCTCGCTGACCGCCCCGTCCCCCACCTGCGGGCTGGGAGACAACGCCAAGGGCAACGGCATGGCCGCCAACGTCAACTACGCGGCCGGCCCCCTGCGCGCTGGTGTGTCGTACTGGAATGCCTACAACGAGCCCAAGACCGTCAAGCAGAACTCGGTTCGCGGCTGGGCCGGTTACAACCTTGGCATCATCGACATCGGCGTGACCGTCGACCAGTCGTCGGTTACCGCCGCTGGTGCCACCAACGGCACCCAGGGCGCGGAAACCAAGCGGATGGCCTGGTCGATCCCGGTCAAGGCGGCTGTTGGCCCCGGCACCCTGCTGTTCACCTACACCCAGGCTCAAGACGCCAAGGTTGCCGGCACCTCCGCCGCCAACACCGGCGCCAAGTTCACGGTCATCGGCTACGACTACCCGTTCTCGAAGCGCACCAGCCTCGGCGTGTCCTACGCCAAGCTGGACAACGCCACCGGCGCGTCGTACACCCTGTTCACCGGCGCTGCGCTGGCGAACCTGCCGGCCGTCACTGCGGGCCAGGACATCTCGTCCTTCACCGTGGGCCTGCGTCACGCCTTCTGATAGACCGCTGGCGCGAGCCAGCTATCTCTCAGCCGAAAGCGCCGGATTCGTCCGGCGCTTTTTTTTGGGCCGAGTTGGTCTGCGCGGGATTCCCGGTCTGCGCCCGCGCTACCAATGCCTGATGACAGCCTGATCACAGTCAATCCGGCTCAGGGTCAATCCGGCTCGCCCGGACGAAGCCACCAGAATTTGCAGCCGTATCCGATCTCCTGGCCATGTCGTCCCGGGTTGAACCGCCGGCATGGAACGAATCGGGCACGAGCAACCTGCAACCCCTCTGAGGATCGTCCATGAAAAAGTCCCTGATCGCCCTCGCGGTGGCGTCCGCCATCCCCGCCCTGGCCCAAGCCCAGACCTCGGTGACCCTCACCGGCATCGTGAAGACCGGTCTCGACGCGGTCAGCGTCAAGAACGCTGGCACCACCGGCAACATGCTGGCCCTCACCGACGGCTCCTCGCGCTTCATCATTGCGGGTAGCGAGGACCTCGGCGGCGGACTGCGCGCCACCTTCCAGATCGACACCCGCTTCCGCCCCGACGAGGGCAAGAGCGCAGCCGCCTCGCTGTCGGCCATTGCCGACGGCGCCACCTGGGTAGGACTGGCCGGCGGCTTCGGCCAGCTCCGTCTCGGCCGGATGGACCAGCACTACATCTACGGCGTTGATGAGCACAGCAGCCGTGCCACCCCGCTGACCCACTGGAACGTATCGCTCCTGTCGTACATCAACCAGACCGCGATCGCGCGTGGCAGCCGCACCGACAACCTGATCCGCTGGGACTCGCGGGTGATGGGCGGCTTCAGCGCGGGCTTCGGCTACAGCACCGCGGCCATCAGCGCTTCCGGCGGTGGTACCTACGACGGGTGCGCTTCGGCGCCCAGCCTGACCACGACCAGCCCCTCCTGCGGGCTTGGTGCGCTGGCCAAAGGGGATTCCATCGCGGCCAATCTCGGCTATGCCGCAGGCCCGCTGCGCGCCGGCGTGTCGTTCTGGAATGCCTACAACGAACCCAAGACCGTGAAGCACGCGTCGGTTCGTGGCTGGGCAGGCTACAACTTCGGCATCGTGGACATCGGCCTGACGGTTGACCAGTCGTCGCTGACCGCCGCGGGCGCCACCAACGGCACCCAGGGCGCCAAGACCGAGCGCATGGCCTGGTCCGTGCCGGTCAAGGCTGCGGTCGGCCCCGGCACGCTGCTGTTCACCTACACCGTGGCGCAAGACGCCAAGGTTGCCGGTACGACGGCATCGAACACTGGCGCCAAGTACATGGTCATCGGCTACGACTACGCCCTGTCGAAGCGCACCAGCATCGGCGCCTCCTATGCCAAGCTGGACAACGCCTCTGGCGCTGCCTACGCGCCATTCACGGGCACGAGCCTGGCCAATCAGCCGGCCCTTACCGCAGGGCAGGATCTGACCTCCTTCTACGTCGGCCTGCGACACGCATTCTGAGCAAGCCATGGCGGCGGCCCCCGGGCCGCCTTGCCGTCGGGAAGCGCCGGGGAAACCCGGCGTTTTCCTGCCCGCATCGGCCACACCCGCCGCCGGTAAGCTCCCGGCGACCGCCCGCAGAAAGGACGCGGAGGATGCGGGGAGGAACTGCTGCATATTCGAGGAACCGAGCGCTGCGCGAGGGGCTACCCTGACTCACAGGATCGATGGTGCCGGGCGCCCGTAAGGCGCACCCCCGCCGGCAGGGCAGCGATCGCAGACAGAAGGCGCAGCAAGTCCCATGAACACCAGTCACGCAATCGACCACCGGGTCGAGGTGCAGCCCGGCGAACTCGAGATCGGCAAGGCCCTGCCCTGGGCGGTCTACGGCCGCAACGGCGTGCTCGTGGCCCAGGCCGGCTTCGTGGTTACCGACGAGTCCAAGCGCAAGTCGCTGCTGGAAAGCGGCCTGTACCGGGAGCCGCAGCGACTTCGGCTCGAGCTCGGCGGCACGCCGAACATCCGGCGCGACACCGTCAACGACGACAAGCTCAGCGAGCTTCGTCAGTCGGTGGAATTCGCGCAGCTCAGCATCGATCTCCGCGGCGAACCCGCCACCACCGTGCTGATCACCGAATACATCGGCAAGATGAACGGGCAGGCGGTGATCGTGAGCGCCCCCCCGCTGCCCGGGCGGCACAGCTGGCGCGATATCGATCAGGGCACGCCGATCAGCCTTCGGGTGCTCACCGGGCGCAGCGCCTACTCCTTCGAAAGCCAGTTGCTGCGATTCGTGGCGCTGCCGGTGCCGGTCCTGTTCCTGCGCTACCCGAGCGTGGTGCGTCACCAGCAGGTACGCAGCCGGGTGAGGGTGCGCACCCGGCTCAAGGCGGTGGCGCTGCTCAAGGACGGCACACGCATGAGTGTGTCCGTGGACAACATCTCGGGTGACGGCTGCGGCATCGATACCGACATGGTGCTCGGCGAGATCGGCACCAGCTTCGACCTGCTGTTTCGCATCGAACTGCGCGGGCAGGGATACACCCTCACCTTGCCGGCGCTCATCCGCAACACCCGCGCGCGCAAGGGCCGTCGGATCACCGGCGTGGCGTTCGCGCACGAGAACGCGCCCATGGACTCGTCACTGCTGTTCGCGCTGGAAGCCTACCTGTACGAGCAGATCATCGCCGAGTGAAGGCGCGGGTTCGCTCTCACTGGATGGCAGCGCAGACCAACGGGGGGCACCCGGCCAGCTTCCGGCAGGTCAATCCGGTGCCAGTGCCTGGCTCAGATCGGCGATGAGGTCTTCGGGGTGCTCCAGCCCCACCGACAGCCGGATCAGATTCGGCGCGATCCCGGCGGCCGCAATCGCCGCGTCATCCAGGGTGCCTGCCCACATCGCGGCGGCGTGCACCGCCAGCGAGCCCACGCCGCCGAGGCTGACCGCCTGCGCGAACAGGCGCAGACGCTTCATCACCCGCTCGGTCTCGCGGTAGCCGCCCACCACCTGCACCGCCATCACGCCACCAAATCCACGCATCTGCCCGCGGGCGAGCGCATGCTGGGGATGGGAGGTCAGGCCCGGGTAGTGGACCGCAGCGACACCGGGCAGCGACTCGAGCGCCTGCGCCACACGCAAGGCCGTGGCATTGATGCGCTCGACCCGGACCGCGAGCGTGCGCATGCCGCGCAACAGCAGCCAGGCATCCTGCGGCGACAAGGTGCCACCGAGCACGATGGCGGCGTCCCAGATGCGCTCGATGAGTGGCTCGTCGCCCACCACCACCCCGGCGGTGAGATCGTGATGCCCGCCAAGATACTTGGTCGCGCTGTGCACCACCAGATCGATGCCATGGGCGCGCGGCTGCTGGTTCAGGGGCGTGGCGAAGGTATTGTCGGCGAGGGTCAGGATGCCACGCTCGCGGGCCAGTGCGGCCAGCGCGGCCAGGTCGGTCAGGGCCAGCGTGGGATTGACCGGGGTCTCGACCAGGATCAGACGCGTCTCGGGACGCAGCGCACCCGCGAAGGCGGCCGTGTCGGTCTGATCGACGAAGCTCACGGTCACCCCGAACCGGGCCAGCAGATCGCCCAGCAACCGGGTGGTGCCCATGTAGTGGTTGGTCTGCGCCACCACATGGTCGCCGGCGCTCACCAGCGCCATCACGCTCGCACTGATCGCCGCCATGCCGCTGGCGGTCATCAGCCCGGCGGGAGCGTTTTCCAGCCCTGCGATCAGCGCCGCTGTCCGCGCGAGGGTGGGATTGCCATAGCGGGTGTAGTAGCGGGGGTGACGGCTTTGCGAGGCCATCGCGGCGAAGTCCGCGGCATCGGCAGCGCGGAAGGTGGCCGACAGATGCAGCGGCGGAGCGATCGCGCTGTCGGTGGGATCGTCGTCGCCGTGCTGCAACCAGGTCTCGGCATGGTCGGCGCCAGAGGCGCCGTGCGGGGGGGTGACGCCGGGCGCACCAGACGCCTGGCCGGCGAGATCAGCTGAGGACATGGGCAGGCTTTCGTCCGAATGGCGGGAGATCATCGATCCAGCAGGCGAGCCCGCTCGGCAGGTGGCAAGGCCGCCAGCCGCCGGGCTTCCCGAAAGAAGCGGGGCAGGTTGCCGCCCTGCTCGGCAAGCAGGTGCCGGAAACCCGGCACCCACCGGGTGTAGGTGGCCACCGACGCGAGGTGGGCATTGCCCAGTGGCTGCTCGAACCAGCGGTCATAACCGGCGAAGCCACCCCACTGCGCCCGCAGGTCCCGATAGTCGGCGCGCAGACGTTCGAATGCCGCCAGCTTGGCCAGCCGACGCTCGGCATCGGTGCCCGAAGCCTGATAAGCCGCCTCCAGCGATTCTCGGGCACGCTGCAGCAGGGCCAGGAACTGCTGGCGACGCCGGGAGGCCTCGGCATACCGGACGCCCATCTGCGGGTCGGTCTGGATCTGCAGCCAGCGCTCGACCCCGGCCTCCTCGACGGCGGTGGCCAGTGATTCATTGAAGGTGGAATCGCCGGGCAGATAGACCGCCTGGTGGGCAAGCTCATGAAAGATCAGCCGGGCCAGTTCCGTGGGCGGGTAATGGATGAAGGTGTTGAGCAGCGGATCGTCGAACCAGCCGAGGGTGGAGTAGGCCGGCACGCCAGCCACCTGGGTGTCCCAGCCTTCCTCGCGCAAGCGGGCAGCCAGGGCCTCGGCCGATTCGCGGTCGAAATAGCCCCGATAGGCCACGCAGCCCGCGACCGGGAAACACCAGGTCTTGAGCGTGAGCGAGAGCGCCGGCGCCGCAAACACATTCCAGACCACGAAGGGTCGGCCAAGGTCGGCATAGCGGGTGTAGCTGGGATTGTCGGGCAGGCCGAGTTCCGTGGCGGCAAAGCGCCGGATATCACGGGCGGTCTGCAGACGCTGACGCAGTGGCGGGTCGGTGTCGTCGCTGGCCAGCCATTCATCGATCGGCCTCGCCGCGGCCAGCATGGCGAACTGACCGCGCGCCGACTGCCAGTAGTACGGGATGTCGGCGATCATGGCGCAGCCGCTGGAGAGCAGGACGAGAACCACCAGCAGCAACGACGAGAACGACCTGATGCAGCGCATCCCGCATTCTCGCCCGGGCGCGCCGGGAGGGCGACCCTTCCCTGGTGGCAGGAGGGCAGACCATCACGCCGGGGCGGGGGATTCCGGCGCCCCGGCACCGCCATGGTGCTAAGCTCTTGCGCCTTGCCTGCCTGCCCGCAAGCCTGGGCTACGGCCGCCTGTCCACGGCGTTCCGGTGCCGGGGCGCAGGCCCCGCCCAGCACTTCCACTCGCCACCCACGCATCCATGCTCGCCTTCGTCATCCGCCGCCTGCTGCAGGCCGCGATCGTGATGCTGGTCGTGGCGTTCGTGGCGTTCTCGCTCTTCCAGTATGTGGGCGATCCGGTGCTGGCCATGGTCGGGCAGGATGCCACCCCCGAGCAGCGAGACGAGCTCCGTCGCGATCTCGGGCTCGATCAGCCCTTCCACCAGCAGTTCGCCCGCTTCGTGGGCAATGCCGTGCAAGGCGAATTCGGCCTGTCCTTCAAGCAGGGCCGCAAGGTCTCCACACTGCTGCGTGAACGACTGCCCGCCACGCTCGAGCTCTCGCTCGCCGCCGCGGTGCTTGCGCTCGCGCTGGGCATCCCGATGGGGGTCTATACCGCGCTGCGGCGCGGCGGCTGGCTGGCCAACCTGATGCTCGCCGTGTCGCTGGTGGGCGTCTCGCTGCCCACCTTCCTGATCGGCATCCTGCTGATCCTGTTCTTTGCGGTGCTGCTCGGCTGGCTGCCCTCCTATGGCCGAGGCGAGACCGTGGCCTTGGGCTGGTGGACCAGCGGTCTGTTCACCGCCGACGGGCTGCGGCATCTGGTGCTGCCGGCCATCACGCTGTGCCTGTTCCAGATGACCCTGATCATGCGGCTGGTTCGCGCCGAGATGCTCGAGGTGCTGCGCACCGACTACATCCGCTTCGCGCGGGCGCGCGGCCTGAGCAACCGTGCCATTCACTTCGGCCATGCCCTGAAGAACACCCTCGTGCCCGTGATCACCATCGCCGGCCTGCAGCTCGGTGCGATCATCGCCTTCGCGATCATCACCGAGACGGTGTTCCAGTGGCCCGGCATGGGGTTGCTCTTCATCCAGGCCGTCCAGAGCGCCGACATCCCGGTGATGGCGGCGTATCTTTGCCTGATCGCCCTGGTGTTCGTCGTCATCAACCTGATGGTCGACCTGCTCTACTTCGCGGTCGACCCGCGCCTGCGCATGGATCGTGCGGTTGCCGCCCACTGAAGGAGCTCAGTCATGAACGCCCCCGAACCCTATCTTGGCGCCCACCCCACGCTGCTGCGGCTGCGCGAGCATCATCGCGACCTGACCGAGATCCGGCACGAGCTGCACCGCCACCCCGAACTCGGCTTCGAGGAGCATGTCACGGCTGAGCTGGTGGCGCGTGAGCTCGCCCGCTGCGGGGTCGATGAGGTGCACCGCGGCCTCGGCCGCACCGGTCTGGTGGCGGTGGTACGGGGCCGGCGCGATACGCAGGGGCGTCGCATCGGCCTGCGGGCCGACATGGATGCGCTGCCCATCCAGGAGGAGAACCCGGTGCCCTGGCGATCGCAGCGCGAAGGCATGATGCATGCCTGCGGGCACGACGGGCACACCACCATGTTGCTGGGCGCGGCCCGCCATCTGGCTGCCACCCGCGAATTCGATGGCGTCGCCCATCTGATCTTCCAGCCCGGCGAAGAGGGTTTCGGCGGCGCGCAGGCCATGATCGATGACGGCCTGTTCGAACGCTTCCCCTGCGACGCGGTCTACGCCATGCACAACTGGCCCGGCCTGCCGGCGGGCAAGATCGCGGTGCGGCCCGGCCCCATGATGGCGGCCGCCGACCGCATCACCATCCATGTCGAAGGTCGCGGCGGCCATGGCGCCCATCCCTACCTGGCCATCGACCCGGTGGTGGTCGCGGCGCACATCATCACTGCCGCCCAGTCCATCGTGTCGCGCAATGTCAATCCGATCGACTCAGCCGTGGTCAGCCTGTGCTCGCTGCAGGCGGGCAACCCGGGCGCCATGAGCGTGATTCCGCGTGAGGCCACCATCGTCGGTACCGTGCGCACCTTCCGGCGCGACACCCAGGACATGATCGAGGCCC